>NZ_JBFSTC010000017.1:0-65879 GCF_041466605.1 Vibrio sp. 10N.247.310.17
GACAGCTCGGAAGGATCCTTCAACCGATCACTTTGGCTTTAACTGATCGGCATTAACATTAAGTGCTCTTTTTTAATTTTTTTGTTTTTCTAGGCTAGCTTCAAAATCGAGGTGTAGCTTTAAATCGAGGTGTAGAGCCAACTCGACAAGAGAGAAAGTGTGTTAGAAAACTTGTTCGTCGTCTGCATCAATCGAGAGATGGATTCTGTCTCTCAATTCATCAACCTGCATGTCCAGATGAATTGCATTGCAACATGCAGGGCAATCGTCGTAAAAATCTTGGCTCCCATTAGATGCATCCAGCGTTATGCTAATTGCATGACCACAATGGGGGCAAGAAACATGTTTCTCTGTGTATTTATGCATGACGAATTATCCTCACTGTACTTGCACTAATCGTAGTAGCTTGTATGGGTCGTAACAAATAGCGATATCCAACGTTGCAACTTATATAAATCGTAGTAGCTAGCTGTGATTGGTATTAAACGGCCTGTATCTTCTGAATACACGCCTCAGTTTGTGCTAAATACTCGCCGCCAAATTGATTGCAGTGGTTGAGAAGATGGTACAAATTATAAATGTCTTTCCGATCAGTATAGCCAACGTCGAGTGGATTGACGCTCTGGTAACCTTCATAAAACTCTTTTGAAAACCCTTCAAACAGTTCAGTTAGCGCTAAATCACATTCATGATCGCCCCAATAACAAGCGGGATCGTAACAGATTGGCCCAAAGGCTGAGTTAGCAACATTACCGTTCCAAAGGTCGCCATGAAGCAAAGAAGGGCGAGGGTTGTGGCCTGCAAGACGCATATTCACGACATCAACAATATCATCGATATCGCCGAATTCGATGCCTTTTTCTTTTAACAATTGCAGTTGGAAGCCAATGCGTTGCTCAGAGAAAAAACGTCCCCATTTCTTATGCCAAGGGTTGGGTTGAAGGGTGCTACCAATATAATTGTCTTGGTCACAACCAAACTCTTTCTGTTCACCCCATTGATGCAATTGGGCAAGTTGAACGCCAAAGTCATAGCTATTATTGCTTGTTTCAAGCGGCTTGGTCGGCAAGTAATTAAGGATAATGAACGAGCATTCTTTGGTTTTACCAATCAGTACCAACTCAGGAACATAAACGGTAGAAGTCTCTCTTAACAAGCGTAAGTTCTCAGCTTCAATTTCAAACTTAGGTAAAAATTCTCGCTGGTTCACTTTTACAAAGTAACGTTCGTTACCATCGCTAATCATATAGCAATCGTTAATGTCGCCACCAGAAACCTTGGTACGTTCAGTTATCTGGAAGTTAAATAGAAGAGTATCTGAAAGTTGTTGAGAAATGGCCTGCCACATAGGAAATCCTCAAAGACTGAAGGTTAGAAATACTGTTTGTTTAATAGCAATAGTTTAGGATAAATCTGAGCAATTTATAGACGCACTCGTCAATGTTCTTGGCTCTTCTTCAACTAATGTAGAATCAATTGGCTGATTTGTGAACTCGAACTGATTCAAGCCCTTTGAAATCAAAACAGAAATTGAGAATGATATAAGGAAATAGTTTGGAACTAATCTCACGGCATGATGATTTTCATACAATAGAATCGCAGAAATAGGTTGAGATTATTTTTCACTATATTTTAGGTGTGTTTGGTGAAGTTAGGGTGTTTTGATTGAAATTTAAGCTTAAATGCTAACTCGGATCACTTTAATACAGTTTTTAGTAATAAAGAGATGACAAACAGACTCATATACATAGTATTAGGTAGGTACATATTAATCTGCTCTTGAGCTTAAACGGAGATTTATTGTGGTTGTAGAAACCGATGGCTATTTGGCTTTGATCGAACACTTATCATTTAACCTAGATGTCTTTACTAATAGTAATGGCGATACAGGTAATGAAAGTGTCGAAGACATCATCACTGACATGATATCAACAAACATCATGGCTATTTTCGAGCAAAACCCTGAGTTACATTCAAGCGTTCGTTTTCAACTATTGAAAGAAGCGGATTCAGTGGTGGCTGATTTAGGTGAAGTGTTAGCTGGTGTATGGTCAAAAAAAGCGACTAACGAACAAATTGTATTCTTAGATGAATACATCGCATTAGTGAAGAATCTGTTTGATACTGCGGTCGCTCAATACGACTAATTAGCTTCTAGTACATTTACTAGGCTAAACAGCGATAGGCGTTTAAATAGTACCTTCAAAGCAACTGTGTTATCAGTTAATCTTTTAATCACTATAAACGCCTAAAATGCCAAAACTTAGAGGCCCAATAAGGGTTATCCAATCTCGATATAATGACACCTTTCGATGTCGAAGCATGTAGGAATTGATTGTTTCCTAAATATACACCGACGTGTCGTACCGTCATCGATGTTTTGAAAAACACCAAGTCACCACTTATTGCCTGTCCATACGCTATTTCCTTTCCCTTTTTAACTTGATCTTTTGTGGTTCTCGGTAAGGCTTGCTGGGTCGCAGTTTGCACTGCGATTTGAACGAAAGCAGAGCAATCTACGCCTCTAAATGAAGTCCCACCGAAATGATATGGCACACCTTTCCACTGTTCATACACACTCATATACGCATTGGTCGTTGATTGCTCTAACTTTGACAGAGGCTTGTGTGCGGTTTGACTAAGCTGAGAAGGGGATGGCGTCGAGCTACAAGCAGCCAATGTTGCTAAAGTTATTGTAACTACAGCCATTTTTCTGAATTTCATATGTAACTCTTCTGACAAAAAACTGAAATATAAACGTCATCAAGGACTTCTAGTATACGAACTAACTTAAGGATATCTTTTTTCGTAGTCAAACTGGATTTCACATGCCCGACACAAATTTATCAATAAAACCTTCACGTTATACATTCTCGCTCATTCAAACCGTCACCGCTGTATTTATTTCCATTCTTTTGCTCGTCATCTTTTTATCTTTGGTCAGTCTCCGAGGCGTCGATCGGGTCGGGGGACATTTTGAAGCACTTTCGGAACAAGCATTACCTCTTGCATTAAACAACGCCGAATTAACACAAAGCGTGTTGGAGCAGGTAAAACTTCTTACTTATAGCACCCAATCAACCGATCTAAATACGCTTAGCACAACAGGCAACTCGATCGACGTGTTAGTTGCCGAAAGTAACCAAACGCTAGAAGAACTCCTCTTCATATCCCAATCTTTTCCTGACGCGATTTCCGTTGAACAAAAACAAAACTTAATCGAGAACATGGCGACCTTACAATTGATGACTAGCCAAGTGTTGTCGTCACAAATCGAAATTCAGAATAAGCAAAACCTCATCGATGGCCAAGTCACTGAGTTTCGCTATGGTGTGAGTTCCATCGGACCTGAAATGAACCGTATCAGTTCTTTCCTTGTTCAGAACAACCCAGAGGCTTCCGATGCGGCTAACCGATTCACAGCGAGTGCTTCTGCAATGGCGAACACCTTCCTAATGTTAATGATGCAATCAGACTTAGAAAAAGCGCAAGACGAATACAGAGAGCTTCGAAATCGAATTGCAGGCATTAACCTCGCGTATGATGACTTTTCTGAATGGCATCCAGACATCGTAGAGTTCGCAAGCTTAACAGCGCCTTATGAGATGGTTAAATCTGGCTTTGCAGATAACGGTGTATTAAGACAAATCCTGCAAAAGCTAGAACTTGTTGAGCAACAAGAAGCCGACCTAGCAAAAGTCATCCATCTGGCCAACACCGTGATAGGGACCTTAAATCAACTATCGAACACCGCTTCCATTTTAATTGATGAAAGCGAGTTTGTGGTCAATCAGACAATTGCGACGATAGACAAAGTACTATTTATTAGTGGATTAGTGATAACGGCCATCATTTCTATTTCATGGTTGGTATTACGTCGCTGGGTGAACAAAGGACTCAGAAACATTACTCAACAAATGAGCTTACTCGCGGAACACGATTTTTCAAAACAGAGTCAATTAGTTGGCCCATTGGAATTGCAAGTTATCGCATCAAAACTTAATTCTGTTGTCGACTCAACCGCTGATTCGGTGCGCTTGGTAACACGAAACTGTGAAACGCTTTATCAAACCGCGGAAGTCAGTCACGATGCCGCAGAGCAAACTAACTCAAGCTTACACGAGCAAAATGAATCACTTCAAAACATGATTACCACCATTACAGAGCTTGAAGCATCTATTGGTGAAATTGCACGTATTTCTAACGCCTCGAATGATGACGCCCAGCTTGCTGAAAGTGAGTCAGTAACAGGGAGTCAAGTTGTTGGACTTAACCAGCAGCGACTGCATGCACTAGAACACTCTCTAAGCATGAATGAATAATCGATGGCCGACTTAGACGGGCGTGTTAAACAGATTCGCGAAATGGTCGACATGATCAGCGGCATTGCTGACAACACTAACTTACTCGCATTGAATGCAGCAATAGAAGCAGCTCGAGCAGGAGATCAAGGCCGAGGCTTTGCAGTGGTCGCCGATGAAGTAAGAAAACTAGCCAGCGATACTTCCCAGCAAACCACTAATATTCGAAATATGATGAATGAATTGGTAGCAGCAGCTGATCGCTCACGGGCGTCTGTAACAGAGTCGAGAAACGAAATGGCGAATGCACTGGAAACCAGTGGAGATGTGAAACAAGCGTTTGAAAAAATCGAGGTAGCGGTTAGCCAGATTAAAGGACGTGTTGAACAAATCATGGTGGCGACTGAGCAACAGGCACGTGCAACGGTGGATGTGACACATTCGATCACTCGTGTTTCTGAACAAGGCGAGAATACTAAGTTACAGCTTGAATCCATGATCGAGAGTTCAGAGCAAGTCGGAGAGATAGCAGGGCACCAACAAGCTATGCTTCATAAATACGTGTTGAAATAAACGAGCGTGCTGAGTTAAGCTTGACAGCATAATAGTTGAAGCACCAAGTACGCTTAAATTCCTATTGATACAGAAACGCCCTTAAGTTTTCACAAGAATCTAAGGGCGTTTTGCTTTGGTATTAAGCTTGGTTTGTTATGGAGACGGGTTTGTTATTAAGATAGGTTTGTTATTAAGATAGGTTTGACCTCAGTTTAAACTTGAGACTCAACTGAATTCGAACCTAGTCTTTCGTTGTCGGGAATCGTGCAAATGGCTGACGTAGCATTAAGTCTAACCGTTGCTCTTTACCATCTTGAATCTCTGGAACGCCAATCTGAACGTTATCATGGCCAAGCTTAGGTTGAGCGCGATAGGTTTTGAACCAAATGTCCCACACCGATAAGAAAAAACCAAAGTTTGAGTGCGTTTCCTTAACAATGACCGAGTGATGAACTCGGTGCATGTCTGGTGTCACAATCACTTTTCTCAATCGCTTATCAATCCACAGTGGCAGACGCGCATTGCTGTGGTTAAACATCGCGCTGGCGTTAAGAACAATTTCAAAGATGACAACAGCGATGACAGGTATACCAAGCGCGATCACTAAACTCACTTTAATCAGCATTGAAATAATCATCTCGATTGGATGAAAACGAGTTCCGGTTGTGACATCAATATCTAGATCTGCATGATGAACTCGGTGTAACTTCCATAGCCATGAAACACGGTGAAACACCAAATGCTGCAGGTAAATAGCGCAATCTAACAGTAAAACACAGATGAGAATGCTGAGTTCTTTAGGAAGTGACAGGGTATTGAATAGACCCCATTGGCTTTCTTGTGCGATAACCGCCGCTTGAAATGCTGCGATTGGAATTAGAGTGGCTAATAGAAAACTGTTTAAAGCAACCAACGCAAAGTTGTTTCCCCAACGAAACCATTTACTCTGAGTCAGCGTTTTACGTGGAAAGCGGTACTCCCAAAGCGCACATGATCCAAAAACGACAATAAAACAAACAAGGCGAAGCAAGGATGGGTCTTGCATGGGAATTCCTTCTATCATTCTAGGGTCACTGTAAGTACAATCGTGCCACTTTTCTAGATCTATCGTTATTGTCCATGAGAATCCACGCTTTTCACCGTTTATATCAACACCGTTTATCCATTGCTACTAAGCCGTTTAATGCGCGCGGGTGTAAAGTAGTGCGATGTGAGTTCTGTAAAATAAAACAAGACAGCTGTATCTGCGAGCATCAACCTAACATTGATACGAACGTCGCGACTATGTTGATCTTGTCAGACAACGAAATCTTAAAACCAAGTAACACCGGTCGTTTAATTGTTGATACGGTAAAAGACAGTTACGCCTACCTTTGGCATCGTACTGAGCCAAATCAAGAGATGTTGGATGTTCTAAAAGACGACAAATACCAACCTGTGATCGTGTTCCCTGAAGACTATACCGACGACAAAACACGCGTGGTTCAAGATCTGCCACAAATGCGTGACCCAAACAAAACACTATTGCTGATCTTTATTGATGGTAGCTGGCGCGAGGCACGTCGAATTTTTCGTCGCTCAGAATATCTGCAAGATTTACCTGTGTTATCGATTGAGCCTGAGTCAGTTTCTCAATACATGATGCGAAAGTCAGACAACGAACAACATCTTTCGACAGCAGAAGTGGCGAGCTTGGTTTTGAAACAGGCTGGTGAAGAGCAGGGTGCCAAGACTTTACAGCTATGGTTTGAGACATTTCGGGAAAGTTACATGTTAAGTAAGACACGTTATAAGTCAGATCCAACCAAACCGAGCCTGAATGCTTTCATAGATCATACTAAAAGTGAGAAGTCACTCTAACCTTTAACCGCTTTGTGCTGACTTGTTGTTCAAACAAACTCAAACACGGGATAAGTTTGTCATCTATCACGGTTTGTAGGGGGAGTGTTATGGATAATGCTCTTTAGTTGTTTATTTACAAAAATTTATTTGCCCGAATTTAGGGAAAAATTGGAGAGATTTCATGTATTACGGCTTCGATGTTGGCGGCACAAAGATTGAGTTTGGTGCATTCAATGAAAAACTTGAGCGAGTAGCGACAGAACGCGTACCAACGCCCACTGAAGATTATCAACTGCTACTTGATACAATTGCTGGTTTGGTAAAGAAGTACGACAACGAATTTTCTTGCGAAGGCAAAATTGGTCTTGGTCTTCCTGGAATGGAAGATGCTGACGACGGCACAATGCTGGTTGTTAACGTACCAGCTTCAACGGGGAAACCACTACGCAAAGACCTAGAAGCGCTTATTGGTCGTAGTGTCAAAATTGAAAATGATGCAAACTGTTTTGCGCTTTCAGAAGCGTGGGATGATGAACTTAAAGACGAACCATCAGTAGCAGGCCTAATTCTAGGTACAGGCTTCGGTGGCGGTTTAGTTTATGAAGGTAAAGTGTTCTCTGGTCGTAACCACGTTGCTGGTGAATTAGGTCATATGCGCCTTCCTCTAGATGCTTGGTTCCACCTTGGCGACAACGCACCGCTACTGGGTTGTGGTTGTGGTAAGAAAGGTTGTTTAGACAGTTACTTATCGGGTCGCGGCTTCGAACTGATTTACGAGCACTACTTCGGTGAGAAGAAGAAAGCGATCGAGATCATTCAAGCATACAACGAAGGCGAATCAAAAGCCGCTGAGCACGTAGATCGCTTTATGGAGCTATTGGCTATCTGTTTTGCAAACCTGTTTACGGGTCTTGACCCACACGTTGTTGCACTGGGTGGCGGACTTTCAAACTTCGAACTTATCTACGAAGAGATGCCAAAGCGTATCCCTAAATACCTACTGTCTGTAGCGAAGTGTCCGAAAATCATCAAAGCGAAACACGGTGATTCAGGCGGTGTTCGTGGCGCTGCATTCCTTAACATTAAGTAATCGTTACTTACCGTTAAGCTAGCTAAGGTTAGATAGTTAAAAAGAACAACTAAAAATGCCGCAATCTCGAAAGAGGTTGCGGCATTTTTTATTGTTCAGTGTTTTCGTTTCTTCAGCTCTTAGCTCTAATTACAAACGAAAAGCTAGAAGCTACATATCAAGAAAAAGAGCCAGAGGGCTTACTTCTTCTTTTTACCAACACCAAGGTTGTCTTTTTGCTTCAATGTAAGCTTAGTAAAACCAAGCTTACGGAAATAGTTGTCTTGGTAGTTACGAACCGCTTTAGTATCAGAAATGAACTCAAGCTGCTGCTCAGTTTTTAGATACTCAGTGATGTCGATACCTTCAGCGGCTGCAACAGCTTCTTGGATCGTGCGGTGTTCTTGTTTCGAAAACAATAACTCTTTGTCTTCATCTTTATAAGTGTACAGAATGGTACGAGCCATAGTGCTCTCCAATATAATTATTACTTTGCGCGCACTCTACATAAAAACAGTACGCCACTCAAGATAATGATAGGAAATTACCACTTATTAGCCTCATGAATGGAATGTGTAATAAGCATTTTGTGGTATACTATTCGTTATTTTTTAATCTGGCTGACTTAAACGGAACTTATGAGCAATACGCTTTACCCAAAGATCATGGGAATTATAACGCGAATCCAGAACTACCCTGGAATCAAAGGATTAAAAGAAGTCGAAGACAGAATAACGAGTCTATGCGAAGCTAATAATCAACCGATCCCGGATTCAATCGCGCTTTTCCTTAAAGGTTTCACAAGCTATCGCCACGATAACCTTTCTGACGCTGCTGAGCATTATAAAGCCTGCCTAAACGTCATTGCTCCTGAAGAAATTCAACTATATGTATTTGTCATCGGGTTACTTGCGTCTACCCACAACATTCGTGGTGATTATCAATCAGCGTATGCTTGTTACTCAGAAACACTAGAAAACTTACACCTAGTTGATGACAATTTTAAGTCACTTATATTCTGTAATCTAAGTGACTTGCACTTAAGCTTAGAAAAATACGAACAAGCGAAGCAATATGCTCGTAAAGCCATTATTTCATCTCAAAATGCGAATCGCCTGTTAGATTGTGCTGTCAGCCATTTAAACCTAGCCTATAGCTGTGCACATACAAATGAGTTTGAGCAAGCGGTTAGCGCCATTATGGAAGCGAAAAGAATAGGCACCTCGCTTTCTAGTCACAGGACGATAGCTCTTTGTCATAGTTACCTAGGGCAAACCATGCTCTTGTGGGGAGGCTTCGATGATAGTGATGTATTAGATGCATTTTATCAGGCAGAAGAGCACTTCAAAAAATCGAGAGATGAGCATAATCGAAAAGAAAATTTGGTTTACTGGTTTCAATTCTTAGAAGGCATTGGAGAGCGAGAACAAGCAAAAGTAGGGTGCGCTTTTCTCGAACAGAATTTTGATCTAAAGAGTAGTTACCGTTCTTATGCTATCTATGCCCAAACTAAGGCGAAGCTCTTTCGAGATGAAGAGGATTGGTCTGGTTTAGCGGCACTTCAAACTCAGCATGTGGATCTTTTAGAAAAACACATGAGAAGTTATGAGCGCGAACAGAGCGAACGTATTCTAGAAGGGGTAGGTACCATTCAGAGTAAGAAGAAAAATGACGTTCTGACTCAAATGCAAAAATATATGGGTGCGCTCACTGATATTGGTCAATTCATAGCAACCGCTGCAGATTTAGAAAGCGTACTGCCTGAGATACTCCATAAGATAAATATGATTCTACCAACATCTGAGTTTGGGATTGCTATGTATGACGATAAATCAGACATACTCGACTACCGCTATTTTGTTGATACTCAAGGATTAATACCGAACCTAAAAGTAGTTTGCCAAGAGAACCAAACCATTGGTACGTATGTGATTCGCAAGCGAGCTACCGTTCATTTTAATAGCGCGACAGATGCGGCTCTAGAACCCTATATCGGTAAAACCACACAAGACGATAATTTCGTTACGTTTCGTGGCGAGCTTGATACTAACTCAATGATTCTAACGCCAATCATTCTTAATGAAAAATTAATCGGCTTTCTGTCAGTTCAGCATCATCTACCAAACCAATATCAGGAACACCACTGTCAGCTTATAGAACATTTAGCTAGCTTTATTGCCGTGTCGCTAGAAAATCAAAAGCAACGACAGCGTTTAGAAAGTGCGAATCAAACACTCGAAATCTTGAGTACTACTGACCCACTAACAGGTCTAGCTAATAGATATCAATTAGATAACATCACGCCAGTCTTAATACATAACGCTTACTACCAAAAACAATCTCTAGCGGTCCTTATGATCGATGTTGACGAGTATAAAGCTTATAACGATTTTCATGGGCATTTAGAGGGCGACGAAGCGCTTCGTATTATCAGTCGCTTACTTAAAAAAACATTCACAACCAAGAATGACTACCTTTTCAGATATGGCGGTGATGAGTTCATGGCGATTTGCTTCGGACAGAGTAGTAGTGATATTGAAAATAAGGTTGTCACTCTGCGAAAGATGTTAAATGAAGTCAAATTAGCAAACCCTAAAGCTCTCTATGCGGAACAATTAACACTCTCTATTGGTGGGGTTAACGTCGACTTAGCCAGTGACAATGTGGATCGAAACTTTAAAATGATTTGTGATATTGCAGACAAACAGCTCTATCAAATCAAAGAAAATGGCCGTAACAACTATAATTTGGTCGATTGCAGATTACTTAAAGTCGAGCTTGTTTAGTTCAACTCTGTATACAACCCCCCATAAAAAGAAAGCCCCTGATATCCAATATCAGGGGCTTCATCTATTTAGAGTATGTATTACTCTGAATTCGCTAGCTTAAAGCTAACAATCTTGTTTATTTACACACGACCTTGCAAAGGAATGATCGTCACCGTTTCACCGGCTTTTACAGTGTCTACCGCTGGTGAAATCTCGATTAGACAGTTTGCTTCGCTCATTGAACGTAGAATACCTGAACCTTGCTTACCGGTTGTTTTTACTTCAAGCACGCCTGATTCGTTCATTGAGAACACGCCACGGCTGAACTCAGTACGACCTTGACGAGAACGTAATTGCTCAGTCGCTATCGCGTTCGCTTTCACTGGTGTCCAGTTAGTTTGACCTTGTAGCTTGCGGATTGCAGGTTCTACAAAGTTAATGAACGACACCATCACGGCTACTGGGTTGCCAGGTAAACCGAAGAAAGGTTTGTCTTCAATTTTGCCGTAAGCAAGAGGGCGACCTGGACGCATGTTGATACGCCAGAAGTTAATCTCACCCAACTTATCTAACGCGAGTTTGATGTAGTCAGCATCACCAACAGACACGCCACCAGAAGTCAGAACTATATCGGTCTCTAACGACGCAGCATGAAGTACATCCATCATCTTTTGTTCGTCATCTTCGATAATGCCGTAATCAACGATGTCGCAACCTAGCTTTTGAAGCATGCCGATGATAGTGAAACGGTTCGAGTCGTAGATAGAGTTTGGCTTTTGCTCAACGCCCGGTGCCTGAACTTCATCACCCGTTGAGAACACACCCACCTTCACTTTACGCAGAACAGGGCAGGTACCGAAACCTAACGACGCCATCATACCCATTTCTGGTGCTTCGATGCGTGTGCCACGTGTAAAGACAGGTTGGCCAATTTCTAAATCTTCACCGGCCATACGGACATTTTGTCCAACGGAGATTTTCGCATCTGGGAAGCTAACTTTATCGCCATCTTGCACGGCTTGCTCACGCATCACAACAACATCAACGCCATCTGGCATTGGTGCACCCGTCATGATCTTAACAGCTTCACCTTGTTGAACGGTTTTGTCGTAGCTGTGACCAGCCATAACTTCAGCAACAATGTTGTAGCTATCCAATTCAAGATCTTCACTACGAATCGCGTAGCCATCCATTGCAGAATTAGTATTCTGTGGGACGTTGATTGGCGAGATCACATCTTCAGCCAACACACGACCGTAGCCTTGCAGTAATTCAACACTCTCTGTGAGATCAAGCGCGTCAATGCTATCAACAATCTTTTGTTGGCCCTGAGTTACGGTTAAACCTGCTGGAGAGAACGAATCACAACACACCGCGGGCGCTGCGTCTTTTGAAGATGAGCATGACGCTGCTTTGCCTTTTGTAGAGGAAAGGTCAAAGGACTGCGCGTAATCGATGATGAAATCACGAATCGCTTCTAAGTCGTTGATCGACATTTGAGGTAAGTCAGATTCAACGTGGCTATCAGCAGCAATAGCAATGATGTTGTCATCGTTTTGGTACAACCAAGGTTTACCCACTTCATCACGGTGAAGCTCGATTTTAGGGAAAGCAATGTTCTTACAGCCTTCAACCAAAATCAGATCAAGTGTGTTGGTATCAAAACGAGTCAACAGGTAATCAAAATCGGCTTCTGCTTCTGGAGTCTCAGTCATCATCACATGACGGTTACGCGAAGCTATCAGCATTTGATTTGCGCCCGCTTTGCGTAAACGGTAGCTGTCTTTGCCCGGCTTATCGACATCAAAATCGTGGTGAGCATGTTTTAGCACACCAACTTTTAAACCCGACTCTGTCAATAAAGGAAGCAGAGCTTCTAATACGGTTGTTTTGCCTGTGCCACTGTAAGCAGCAAACCCCAATAGAGGAAGGTTAGGGCGTTGTTTAGAATCTTTCATTATTGAAGCGTTCCGAATTGGGTGAGTTCTTCTGGCGTGTTGAGATTAACAAAGCAGTTAGGAGAATCGCTAAAATCAACGTATTCCGTGACACACTCTTTGTACAGCAAGATAATTTTACGATCACCACGTTCCAAAAACGCTTCTAACTTTGGTAGAACACGTTTGTGGAATAGGGTGAATACTGGTTGCTTAAATTCGCCATCATGCGCGACAAGAATGTCGCTGTCTTCTTTTACTGCTGCACAAAAACGTTCAACAAGGTCATCACTAATCTGTGGGCTGTCGCAAGGGACAAAGCCGACCCAATCTGTGCTCGCGTTTTTAAGGCCAGCATGAATGCCGCCCAATGGGCCTGGATAGTCAGGGAAAGAATCGGAAACAACCGGTGCAAATGCTTGGTAACTGTCTAAGTTACGGTTGGCATTGATGGTAATGCTGACATCTTGTTGTGACAGCTTGTTAATAACGTATTGAATGAGCGGAGAACCGTTGAGCTCAACGAGTCCTTTATCTTTTCCGCCCATGCGGCTGGCTTGTCCGCCAGCCAAAATAACCCAACTAGTTTGCGTTGGAAGCAGCATAAATATTCTCTTGTGCTTTGTTCTTTTTAATAACTTGCAGAAGCGGTGATTCAGTCAAAGTGTTGTCCTTGATCCACCACTGCTTCTTACATAAATCGGTTAACGCGTTAGTTTGGTGGCTAGTGATGACCAAACTCGCGCCTCTCTGAAGAAGATCTTCGGCCATAATCACCAATCTTTCAATAGATTCTTTGTCTAAAGAAGCACTTGGTTCATCCATAAGCAAGATTGAAGGCTTAAGAATCCAAGCACGGGCCATTGCCACGCGTTGGCGCTCACCACCAGACAACACAGAAATGTGCTCATCTGCCAAGGTTTCTAAACCTACCATTCTTAATGCATTAATTATTTGAGCTCGCTTATCTTTTTGACTCTCTTTATTAAAGCGAATGCCATAAGCGACATTTTGGTACACCGAGCCATCAAAAAGGTAAGGAGTTTGGTGGAGATAGATGATGTCTTTAAATTTTAACCGAGGAAACAGGCTATGTTGCCAGCTTTGTGTCGGAGACTGAATACGGCCAGAGCTCGGCTTGATCAATCCTGATAAGATTTTAAGTAGGGTCGTTTTGCCAACGCCATTGTCCCCTTTGAGATAAATGGCATCGTTGGGGCCGATCGACAATTCGGGGATGTGGAACAAAACACGCTCTTTGTAGCGCATTGAAATTTGCTGCGTTGTTATTTTTATACTCATGACAGCGTTCCTAAGTTCTTAAATAGCCTTTTCCTCTCACACTGGAAAGGAAAAAGTTAAGGGCTAATGCCAATGCTAATAACACCATACCGAGGGCGACGCCTTGAGCGAATGCGCCTTTGTGGCTTTCCATGGCGATAGCTGTTGGGATGTTTCTTGTCATCCCCATAATGTTGCCACCCACCATCATTGAACAACCTACTTCTGTGACGATACGAGAGAAGGCAGCAATGGTTGCAGCCAATAGAGGGAAACGAGTTTCCCAAATCAAGGTACACGCGACTCGTGTTGTTGATACGCCAAGAGTGCGCGCTGTTTCTACTGCTCGGCGGTCACTGGCCTGCAGAGCGCCATGCATCATCGCAACTAGGATAGGGAAACAGATCAGCATCTGACCTAGAATCATCGCCTTTTGCGTGAACAGTAATTGCCAGTCACCTAAAGGACCAGAACGAGAGAGCATCATGTACATCAACAAGCCAATTACCACGGTCGGTATCGCTTGTAAGGTGTTGATCACCGAAAGCAGCGCCCATTTACCGGGGAATTCGGTGTAAGCCAGTAAGAAAGCCATAAGGATTGCAGGAACAATCACTAATGAGATGGCGGACAAAGATACACTGAAGGATACCGCGACGATTTGCCACAATTCGTGGTCAAAACTCACCAGTAGATTCATTGCATCAATCGTTGTTTGCCATAAGGTCATGAAGTATCTCGTTTGAATCGATAATAGGCTTTTATCGGTAGTGTCTGATGTTAATCATAGCTGACACAAACTATTTGAGCCTGTATTGGTCAGCTATTGTTTCTAAGCGTGAATGCCTTTAAAGCAAGACGGTTTTTAAACGTGATTATTTAGGTGGTCTCGTTGACTGTTTAGTTAAGCGTAGCGCTAGTTGGTTAGGGTTAAACCTTCAACGCTACGCTTTACTCACAACCCACGACTCATTTCTTACAACAAGCTATTCTGCGCTTGCAACCAACTATTCTGCGTTTGCAACAAACAGTTGTTTGCCGTGCAGTTTAAAGTCGTTGATCAGTTTCTGGCCTTTAGGGTTAACCAACCAATCACTGAATACTTTCGCTGCTTGGTAATTGATGCTTGGGTAGCGTTCTGGGTTAACAAGAATCACTTGGTAAGGGTTAAATAGGTTCTTGTCGCCTTGGAACAACACTTTAAGGTCAAGTTTGTTTTGGTAAGCTAACCAAGTACCGCGGTCTGTCATGGTGTAGCCTTGCATTTCAGACGCCATGTTCAGAGTTGGGCCCATTCCTTGACCAACGCTGCGATAGCCGCCAAAGTTCGGCTCCATCTTAGTTTGCGCCCAAATACCCATCTCTTTCTTATGAGTACCAGAGTCGTCCCCACGAGAAACAAACGTCACGTTGTTGTTCGCGATTGCTTTGAACACATCAGCTACTGCTTTTTGAGATTCAATCTTCGCAGGGTCGCTTTGTGGGCCAACGATAACAAAATCGTTGTACATCAGCTTACGAGGTAAAACGCCGTAACCTTTTTCAACGAAGTTCGCTTCAGCTTTTGGTGCGTGAGTCATTACCAAATCAACATCACCGTTTTCACCCATGCGAAGTGATTTACCCGTACCCGCAGCGAGAACATCAACCTTAATACCAGAATCCTTTTCGAACTCAGGCAATAAGTAGTCCAGTAAGCCTGAGTGGTAGGTACTTGTGGTTGTCGCCAATTTGATATGAGTGGTGTCTTCCGCGCTGCTAGCCGTGTAACTGACGATAGATAGAGCTGCAATAGTTAGGGGAATTGCTTTCATTATTATTATGTCCATTCTGTTATAAATGAATGACATGCCTCTATTTTTAAAGGGCTCAAAGAAGGGCATGTGCATAAGACGCTAATTGTTGTAATTAGGAATCTACACCTAATAAGCAATCTTAATGCCAATAAATAGTGCATCAAATTTCATTAAATTGCTGTTATATCGAACAAAACTGCGTCATTTAGGCTAACAAAATGCATTAAAATATGAGCTAGGACAAAATGTCGCACATTGTCCCTGTCGCACAAAAGGTTAATTGGTACACTCTGTCCCAACTTTCCCCATCGGCTAATCATTATGTCTTTACCTAGTTCACCTGCATCGAACCTCAACCCAAACACATTGACTCAATATCAAGCGTTTTCCGTCTTGGTCGTGGACGATGAAGTCGGGATGCAGGCTATTCTAAAGAAGGCCCTAGGTAAGTTCTTTGGCAAGGTATCGAGTGCAGGGTCTGTTGAAGAAGCTGAAATACTGCGTTCGAGCGAACATTTTGATCTCATTGTTCTTGATATCAACCTGCCAGGACGCTCTGGCATTGAGTGGGAAGAGGCTTTTAACGACAACGACAAACGTGCCGATGTTATTTTCATGACTGGCTATGCTGATCTAGAGATGACCATATCTGCGCTTAAGCTTGGCGCTTCAGACTTCATTCTTAAACCTTTCAACTTAGAACAAATGATACAAGCTGTACTACGTTGTATGGATAAGCGCCTTGACCAAAGAATGCAATACGCATTGAAGCGTGATGTTAGCCGTCATATCAAGACCGAGTTAATCGGTAACTCAGATAAAACCAAACAGCTTAAATTGCTGATCAGTCAATTTGCACCCTCTCGAGCATCCGTTCTTATAGAAGGTGAGTCAGGTACAGGTAAAGAGCTAGTTGCACGTGGTGTACATGAAGCCAGTAAACGTACAGGGCCATTTGTGCCAATCAACTGTGGCGCAATCGCCCCAGAACTTCTTGAAAGTGAACTATTCGGGCATACCTCTGGCGCATTTACCGGCGCGAAGAAAAACCGTGAAGGTCTATTCAGAGTCGCAAGTGGTGGCACCTTGTTCCTCGACGAAATTGGTGAAATGCCACTACCAATGCAAGCAGCGCTGTTGCGTGTGTTAGAGCAACGCACTATTCGTCCAGTCGGTAGCGAGAAAGAAATTGCCGTTGACGTACGAGTAGTGGCGGCGACTAACCGAAACCTTCAACAAGAGGTCGAAAAAGGGCACTTCCGTCGCGATCTATTCTACCGACTCAATGTCCTTAAAATTGATGTTGTGCCATTGAGAGAACGTCCATCAGATTTAATTGAGCTTGTTCCGTATTTCACTCGTCTTTTAGCAAGTGAACTTAGTGTACCGGTCCCAAACTGGGCGCATGAAGACATTTTGGCGATGAATGAATACGAATGGCCAGGAAATATTCGCGAACTCAAGAACCTAGTCGAAAGATGCATTCTTTTAGACAAGCCACCAGCGCACTATTGGCGCGAAATTAATGGCGATCCTGCGCCCACCAGCATTTCAGTGACAGTGTCACATGGAGCGGAAATACCAAACTTGAATAACGTAGACGCTGCAGAAGGTTACCCCAACACTTGGACACTCAAAGAAGTAGAAAAATCTCATATCGAGCAACTGGTGAGTTTTCATGATGGTAATAAATCCGCAGCTGCAAGAGACCTCGGCGTTGCACGGAAAACGCTAGAGCGTAAATATAAAGATTGGAACACAGAAGGCTCTGAATATGCCGATTAGACGTCATTGGTGGTCAAAGTGGACGTTCCGGTTCAAAACCATGGTGCGTTATCGTCTGTTATTTTTGACGTCAGCGCCGATCATCTTAACTTTATGTGCTCTTGTTGCGATCACTTTGTATTGGTCTGTCCATTATACGTGGCAGGGGGCTTTGATCGATGTTGACGAGCGTTTGGACGTTGCCGACAACAGTATCCATCTAATTCAAAATCAACAGGCCTATAACGTTCAAGCATTCGCTGAGTCTTATAACTTTCGAATCAAACTTACGAGTGATATTTCAAAGGAAGAGCTCACTCGCTGGGTTTCTGAAAACAAATCTCGCTATGAGCTCGACTTTTTGCGTTGGAGAAGTGTTGAGAGCATGGGGAAAAAGCATGAATACCTCGACCTGACACGCAAAGAATCGTTCTTTAGTGTATTGAGCCAAAATGAACTCAACGATTTAGACCAAAACCTTGCAAGGCAAGCCGAAGTCCCAATGCTCAATAATCAAAACGTTGAAACTCGGGGTTTAGTTAGCCGAACTGTTGTGTCAATTAGAGACAAGAATGATCACGTTATTGGTTTTCTTGATGGCGGGATCCTACTTAACAACAGCACACAGTTAGTTGATCAGATCAGCAATTTGATCTATCCACAACGTGATGGTTTTAATCGCCGCATAGGTACCGTCACTGTGTTCCTTGATGACCTACGTGTCAGCACTAATGTACCGTTGAGCAGTGAAGACAGTGCAGGGCGCGCAATTGGTACTCGCGTTTCTCATGAGGTTCATTCAAAAGTATTGAATCAAGGGCAAAAGTGGTTAGACCGAGCATATGTTTACGACGCTTGGTACATCACCGCTTACCAACCAATCCACGACCAGTTTGATAACGTTATTGGCATGCTTTATACCGGCTATCTAATCTGGCCACTCGTAGAGACGTATCTGACTAACCTTGGTGAAATCAGCATCACCATCATATTACTGCTGTTAGCTTCAGGTTTGATCGTACACCGTGGTGCTCGCGATCTTTTCAACCCAATTGAACGCATCCATAAAGTCGTAAAGCTCGTCCAAATGGGGCAAGACAAGCGAATCGGTACGTTGGGTTTGGATGATCAACACGAACTTACGTTGCTTGCGAAACAGTTCGACAAAATGTTAGATCTGCTCCACGAGCGTAATCAAGAGATTCAACAAGCTGCGTCTGAACTCGAATGTAAGGTTCATTCTCGTACCGCCAGTTTGAAAGAGAAAACGGAAGAACTCGAACTGCACATCCAGCTTCTTAACCAAGCTAGAGATAAGCTGGTGGTCAACGAAAAATTAGCCGCGTTAGGTGAGTTAACCGCAGGTATTGCCCATGAAATCAATAATCCGACAGCGGTAATTCTAGGCAATGTTGAACTAATGAAGTTTGAACTCGGCGATGAAGTGGCTCGTGTAGACGAAGAAGTCCACGCGATCATGGAGCAGATCGACCGAATCCGAAACATCACACGAAGCTTACTTCAATACAGCCGACACGGTGGTGTACAAGACGAAATTACTTGGCAACATATCAATCCAATTGTCGATGAAAGTATTACGCTCGTAAAAACAGGCGCAAAAAAGAAAGGCATTGTGTATGTCTCGCAATTGAATGCTAAAACCTCAGTCGAAGTGAACCGAAACCAATTGCTGCAAATTCTAGTGAACCTGCAAATGAACGCGATTCACGCGATGGACGGACAGGGCACATTGACTATCTCGAGTGAAGATTGGGTTGAAAATGGAGTATCTCATGGTGCGATCGTTCATGTTGAAGATGAGGGCTGTGGTATTAAGGAAGAACAACTGAAACGTATATTCTCTCCTTTCTATACCACCAAAAGAGACGGTACAGGCTTAGGTTTGTCCGTTTCTCAAAGTATTTTGAGCCAAACGGGCGGCGAAATACGAGTTGAATCCGAAGTAGGTAAAGGAAGTCGCTTTAGTATCTATCTTCAGCAAAAAGCCACACCGCAGTTGTTGGTGTCTAACCTTTAATCAAAGTTTGAACCACAAAGACATAAAAAACACCTCCGCACTTAAGATAAGTTCGGAGGTGTTTTTATTTATGGCTAATCATTTGAAATGAATACAAGCCATTTCAAACGATTACGAGCGCCCAAAACATGAAAAGCGTTAAGCCTAATGCGCTGCCACTGAAATCTTCGGTGGGTTGATGTTGTGCTTCTTAAACTCTTTCATCACACGCAAGGTTATGTCGGTTTCAAACAACTTCTCATACGCGGTATCCACCACATAAGCCTTACACGTCAACTGTATCGCTAGGTAGTTGTCGGTAATCGTCTGTTTAACCAGAACCGTTACAGGCTTTGGCAAGTGTATGTAACGACTTGAAGACGCGGCTTCTTGAATCAGGTCGCGGGCTAGGGTGATGTCTTCATTCATACCGACGTAAAACGGAATCACCACTTGCATGTCCAATGCGCCATAGTTACCACTGGTGGTCACTTCATTTAAGAACTTGTTGTTCGGAATAGTAATGATGTCATCGTTCAGGGTTCTCATTCGTACCGAACGTAAACCAATGGTGATGATGTCGCCGTAGTTGCCTTCAAACGTGACGCGGTCACCAACCTGAAACGGTCTGTCAATCATCACAGTGATGCCGGCGATAAACGATGCTGCCAAGTCTTTAAGCGCAAAGCCGACCGACACGGCGAGCGTACCACCAATCAAAGCTAAGATTTGGTCGTTGATTCTAAAGCTCATCATGAACACGATAAGACCGGTGCTCACGTAGATAAAGAACTGAGTAAACGATTGCAGCTTTTGTAGCAGCATTCGATATTGCACGAACTGACTACCAAAACTGGTCACTAACGAATTGATGAACTTAAGCAACAACCACATTGCGGCAATAACGATCATGGAGAAGAACACGCCGCTCCATCGCACCAAGCTCGCTATCTTAGAGATGTTTTCTACGTTAGCTAACTCTTCCGTCGCAAAGGTCGGGAAACTGACAGCACTTGCCAAGCCAACAAATAGTAGGATAAATAACTTCTTCATTTTACTTCACCAGTAGATGTTGACGATCAAGAACGTTAGTAATGTGGCGGAACCAGTGCTCGGAAATTCGAGCCTTTTCTTCATGCCAACCAATATAACCACGGCTTTCAAAGTAACGCAGAATCCCCGTTATCTCTGCCGTGCTCAGCTGTGTACATTCAGACAACACTTCTGGAGAAGCGATTTCCAGTTGTACAATAGAACGAAGTACAGCCAACATAGGTTTCGGCATATTCTCTAGTTCTTGCGCTTCAGGGACATGGAATAAACGTACTACCGCTTGATCTGTTTCTTTATTTCGGTTCAAAGAGAGTCGGAAGAAACGCAGCGCAACGGTAGGGTTGCCATCAGAGTAGTGCCACAAAATTCGGTAGAAACCTTGGCGTGCACGTTCTTCTTCACTCATATCATCTTGGTCCCATTGCTTAGGAACCACTAAGCCATCAAAAGACAACGGCTTCTCAAGCTCCGCATTGATACGGCTATTTAGAAGTTCACCCACTTGTTTCTCTGTCCAACGCGGAAGGAAGCACACCAAATCAAACAGCAGACGCTCACCACGAGCTCTATCCACAAATCGCCAACTTGATTTGGCGATCGATATCACGACACGGTGGTTCTTTTTAGAACGACGCAGAAGGTTGGTCAAACGAATCAAATCAGACAGGCCACCGACCATTGGTTTCACCAGTCGTTGAGCGTTATCTATCGCGATAAGGTAAGTGGTATTGCTCTTACGAAGGTGCGCTAATATTTGAATTTCAGTTGCTTCTTCTTCTAAGCCGATGCTCACGGCTAAATGCGCTAAGAGCTCTTGGTAACCCGCGTAAGGGCAGCTTACATATACGGGCTCAGCGTTAGATACTTTGTGCAGCAAGGTATAAAGCAGCGTTGTCGCGCCCACACCACGCTCACCTGAAACAATACAGATAGCCGGGCTGTCTGACATCAAGTAGCGAGACAGTTGCTTAACCTCGTCACCGGCATAGTCAATTAACGTGCTGTCTATATTACCCGGCAGAATGTATTCATACGTTTGATCGCCTTTGATTCGAACCAAGTTTTGCTGATTCTTATCAAGATCTGACTGCTTAGCCACTTCGATTCTAAACAGATACGCCAAAGCTTGGCTAAACAGCGTGTAATTAGATAGCAAGGCCATTATGCGGTGTTGGAAGTTGTAAACGCTCAGCCACACGATACCAATGGCTGTCGCCAATATATTAAGTAACAACGTATCCTTACGGTTTACTGCCCAATTCACCCAAACCGGACGATCAGAGATGTGTTGAAGTGTATCGAAGACCTTCGCTCTCCATAATCGGAGTACTGAAACCGTAACCAATACAAACCAGAAAAACAGAGCACTATATATCCAACTATAAATCGTGCCTTTGCCTAGCGTAATACTTGATATTTGCAGAATCACACCCGCCACGATGAAGCTCCACACGTAACGGCGGATAGTCGATAGGCGCAGCGCGATCACTTCTTGATTGGATGTACGACCCAAACGGTAGGCAAATTCCAAAATAAAGCTGATGGCAATCGAACCACCTAGAATCCACCACGTGAAGATCTCCAGGAAAATCAAATGTTGCAGACTAGGGATACTAGAAAGCACTCTCAATGACAATGTGATGGCAATTAGCCAAGCAATCGCACTTTCAGCGCGGCTGATGTACCAAATGACACGAACCAGAAAAGGAGGGTTCGTCTTCGCTTCAAGAAAGTTAATTCGAAACAACTCAATTAAGCGAGTGCTGTTAGCAAGCCACCACACTAAACCGAAATAGATGAACAACACTTTTAACGACGCACCAATCACAGGCACGGGCGAAATAAAGATATCGTTAACTAACGCCTTGAAGCTTCGGATTTGGAAGTATGCAAGATACTCAATATTGAGCTTAGTTAATTCCCATTCTTGCTTAAACTGGGTAACACCATAAGGGCCAAAACCGGTTAAGCGCTCTTTGTTCGCAGAGTTCGTCTGTTCTAGAAGATGTTGTTTACTGACGTTTAAGCTATTCAAAGTGACGTAACTGGTTTGAACCTCAAACCATTGATCGACGTCGTTGTTATCTCTATAAGCTTTTATCTGTTGCTCGAAGATTTTGATTTCCTGCTTTTGAACTCGCAGAACTTCAGCTAACAAGATATTGACTTGGCGTCGGTCCGACGACTCCATAAAGAGGGGATCGGGTAACGAATCAATTCGAGCATCGAGGTCAACAGCAGAATCGGATACCTGCGGCTGAGATTGTAAGTCATATTCCAAGTTGGCATGACTAGGCCATGAGAGAATGGCTAAAGTGAGGAGTAAGAAGCGCGATAGTGAACGCATAAAAGTCTCTTAGAATTATGAGGTTAGGATTACTATAGTTAGATAATCTTACTTTGTGAAATCCAACCCCGTATCGGGGGCGAGTACTTTATTCCTGTTTCGATCGATTTTGTCATGAAATTGTCAGGGATTAGGCTAGTCTTGGCTATGTCTGTGCCTGCTTTGATCGGGTTGGTTTTACTGTAACTAATCAGCATACGATATATTCAATGGTCGGCATGATTTGGGACGTTATATCTCTCCCATTTTAGGGCGCCGTTTGATATTTTGTTTTCCCTGAAAATCAGCGGCTTTTCGTCGATAAATAGAAAATCAAAAGTGTGAGTCAGCTCAAACTATGATTTGGTTGGGTTATCACTCACTTAATAGCGGGTAATTGCAATCAAGACTTGCAGTTAAAGCCCCGAACAAGTAACGTTGCGGCGTTTTTCACATTAAAAAGGTAACGGCATTGATCTCCACAGCAAATATCACCCAACAATTCGGCGCTAAGCCACTTTTCGAAAATATTTCAGTTAAGTTCGGCGAAGGCAACCGCTACGGTTTAATCGGCGCGAATGGCTGTGGTAAATCGACGTTCATGAAGATCCTATCTGGTGAACTTGAGCCAAGTGCTGGTAACGTAAGCTACGATCCAAACGAGCGCGTAGCTAAACTAAACCAAGACCAATTTGCTTACGAAGAATTCACGGTAATCGACACGGTTATCATGGGTCACAAAGAGCTTTGGGCTATTAAGCAAGAGCGTGACCGCATTTACTCTTTGCCTGAAATGAGCGAAGAAGACGGCATGAAGGTAGCTGATCTTGAAGTTCAGTTCGCTGAAATGGACGGTTACATGGCAGAAGCGAAAGCGGGTGAGCTTCTTCTTGCGGTAGGTATTGAAGAATCTATGCACTTCGGTCTAATGAGCGAAGTAGCACCAGGTTGGAAACTTCGTGTTCTATTGTCTCAAGTACTGTTTGCAGACCCGCATATCATGCTTCTTGACGAACCAACGAACAACCTGGACATGGACACCATCAAGTGGTTGGAAGATACGCTAAACCAACGTAACTGCACAATGATCATCATTTCGCACGACCGTCACTTCCTAAACTCTGTTTGTACACACATGGCTGACCTTGATTACGGCGAACTTCGTCTATTCCCAGGTAACTATGATGAGTACATGACAGCTGCGACTCAAGCTCGTGAGCGTCTACTGTCTGACAACGCGAAGAAGAAAGCACAAATTGCTGAACTTCAAACGTTCGTATCTCGTTTCTCTGCTAACGCATCTAAAGCGAAGCAAGCAACGTCTCGTGCTAAGCAGATCGATAAGATTCAACTAGACGAAGTTAAAGCATCTAGCCGTCAAAACCCATTCATCCGTTTTGAACAGTCTAAAGAGCTATTCCGTAACGCACTTGTGGTTGAAAACCTATCTCAAGGTTTTGAAGAAGACCTATACAACAAGTTCGACGGTATTTTCGAAGTAGGTGAGCGTGTTGCTATCATCGGTGAGAACGGTGTGGGTAAAACAACGCTACTTAACACACTAGCTGGCGCTCTTGAGCCACGCACTGGTGAGTACAAGTGGTCTGAAAACTCAAACATCGGTTACTACGCTCAAGATCACGCACACGATTTCGAAACAGACATGAACTTGTTTGATTGGATGAGCCAATGGCGCCAAGAAGGCGAAGACGAGCAGGTTGTTCGTGGTTTCCTAGGTCGTATGTTGTTTGGTCAAGACGACATTAAGAAATCTGTAAAGGTTATCTCTGGTGGTGAACAAGGTCGTATGCTTCTTGGTAAGATCATGATGCACAAGCCAAACATCCTGCTTATGGATGAACCAACGAACCACATGGATATGGAATCTATCGAAGCGCTTAACTTGGCTCTTGAGAACTACAAAGGCACATTGTTCTTCGTATCTCACGACCGTGTGTTCGTAGACTCGCTTGCAACTCGTATCCTTGAAATCAAAGATGGCAAGATCAACGATTTCCGCGGTACTTACGCTGAGTTCTTGAAAGCACGCGGCTAAGCTTTAAGTTAGCCTTAGTTTTCAACTCAATGCGTTGGAAATTCAGGCATAAGCTATAAACCGAAAATTAAAAACGCCGTCATACTGAAAAGCATGACGGCGTTTTTGTATCTTGTATCTAGCTAAGTTTCTATGTATCTATCCTTGAAGGGTCACTAACTCTTTACATCAGAACTTTACAATTAGAAGCGGTTAGTGAATCTCCAATCGAACCTACACTTTTTTCCGACTGCTGATTATTCACCTTTCACATCAAATTCAATCTTCTCTGCGCCAGTGAACACTTGGAAACGCAGGCCTTTAGCGCGAGCAATGGTCGTGATACCAAATTGCTGAGCCAAGTCTAAACCCATTTGCGTTACGCCTGAACGTGATAACAGAACAGGAATACCCATCTGCGCCACTTTGATGACCATTTCAGAAGTCAGGCGGCCAGTAGTGTAAAAAATCTTATCTTCACCAGACTCTTTGTTAAGCCACATCTCACCAGCCAACGTATCTACCGCATTGTGACGGCCAACATCTTCAACAAACGATAGAACCTTGTCGTCTTTGCAAACAGCGCAACCATGTACCGCGCCAGCTTTCTTGTACGTGTCGTTGTAATGAGTCAGTGCTTCTAAAGCCGTGTAAATTTCAGATTGCTTAATTTTGGTCTGAGGCACTTGGTAATCTTCCAACTGCTTCATCACGTTACCAAACATGGTGCCCTGACCACAGCCAGAGGTCACCGTCTTCTTCTTAAGCGCTTGCTCAAGCTGGCTCGTGTCTTCATTGGTAATGACCGCTGCAGAGCTGGTTTCCCAATCGATGATGATAGATTCAACTGCTTCAGGGTCAGAAAGGAAGCTTTGGTTCTTCAAATAACCCAAGACTAAAGATTCAGGACGCGAGCCGAGCGTCATCAGGGTTACGATCTCTTTCCAGTTCAACATGACGGTAAGAGGGCGTTCACAAGCGATCTGTTTGGTTAACTTCTCACCATATTCATCAAACACTTCAACTTCGATTGTTTGAAGTGGGTTTTCACTAGTTTTTATTATGTTTGGTTTTACCACAGTCACGTCCTACTTAATGAGATAGCGATTTAAAGAGATAAGAAGTTAACAAGAGGGTCTAACGCCGATCTTGTTCATCGTAAAGCAAATCTTATTCCAAAATAACGGGTATTCAGGAAAACATGAAGCATTTGATTAAAATAGCGCAAAATATGGGAGTTCACCGAGTGGAGTTGTCTGAAATAACCAGTATCGACTAACGTTAAGTGACAACTTGATGACGAACATTGTAGATGCGCTATTGAAGTTAACCTGTATTGGCGTGTTTATTGCTTTATAGCGCTTATAGGATTGAGCTAAGTACAAAATGTCCTAAGCACATTCAGGCCAAAGAAAATCAATTGGGTGAAGTATGTCTGAGATAAAAGAATTCAAAGAACAATACGAAAAAACAGAAGCAGCTTGGCCAATAGGTGTCCAAAGAATAGAGAAAGAGATCAAAACAGGTATCTGGGTAACCACTCAATGGGAATTGAAGGGGTTTGAATTGTCACCAGAAGATGACGCCCCAGACGTTTGTTTACTTCAATTACATAAAGATGAACGTACAGACTATCGATTCAACCTAAGCTCTCAGCAACCTAAGCTTTTCTTAGTAATGGATAATGTCGATTCTGATGTTAAGCCCGTCATTCAGTTACTTACTGCCTCACAAACCGTTGCAGGGCAATACATGGACGGTGACAACCAAGTACTTTCCTACGACATTCCATTACCAGTACAAGCTTGGATGGAAGCGTTCATCGGTCGTCATGGCGAGTTATTAGAAACAAGACGTAAGAAACGCAAAGGCGCGGGAAGATCAAGTGGCAACTAACTTCTTTAGCCGTTGGTCTCAACGAAAGCTTGATAGACCCACTGACGAACCTTTGGAAGTAGAGCAAACACTGGAAGCACCAGAACTCACTTCTTCTGATTCTTCATCTTCTGAGATTTCGCCTGCTGAGCTTTCGTCTGAAATGGAAGCAGCAGCGCCTCAGTCTTTAGAGAGTGAAGCTTCAGAAACCAATGAAGACGTTCATGTTGCTGACGTTCAAGATCCCGCACCAGAAGCCACTGAAGATTTGTCTGTTGCCCAATTATTGGTATCAGAAGCCTCTGAAAGCGTAAAAAAAGCGGCATTGCGTAAACTATTCCTCTCAGAAGAGTTCAACGTTCGTGATGGTTTAGATGATTACGACGACGATTACAGCAATTTGAAGTCTCTGTCTGAAGGAGTTGCAGAAACTCTTCGCGATTGGGTAAAAGACAAGACAGAAGAAGACACAGTAAACGAACCTGAACAAGCCGCTGATAATGAAGAAGAAACTTTGATTGATGAGGTTGATGGCTCTATTAATGAAGCTGAAGAGACCGAGTCAGAATTCAGTGAAAGTGACGAAATTGCGGGGGAAGAAAAGGAGCTGTATAAAAACACAGTGTCAGATAATGACGCTACAATGTCAGACGAAGCTGACCTGACAGAGATGGGACAAAATATACCACACAAATAATAGGTACATTTTGACTAAACACTCAATGAACCGCTTGCGACAAAATGTCCCAAGCGGTTTTTTTATACGCACAATAAACGCTAAAAACCATTAAGTCACTGATATATAACACTTATTAAATTGGCATGGCATTTGCTAGATAACGTTCATTATCAACTTTTTTGTAGATAGACGAGTTCAGGGTCTAACGAATGGCACACTAGCTAAAGAGTTAGTTGTTAACGGATTACTCAGCAAGTTCTCTATCGCTTACTACAATGAAGGTTGAACAGATTATCCATGTCCATAGATGGAACTGAGCAATGCTTAAACAATTATTAGAACAAGCAACTTCAAATAACGCTAAAGCAAGACTGTATGCATTTGAAAATACAGTAGAGTTAACAAATCTGATTCCACCTACTGTTAGCTACGAAAGCGGCGGTAATACACTTGTTATTGGTCCAACTGCGATCATAGAAAGTGCTGCGGCGCAATTACCTCAATTAACGAGCTTAACCTTATTGTCAACAGACGGCGAAAAGGGCACAAACCCAGAACTGTACTTCGCAAATTCGGTTCAAGTATCCGGTTTCCTTGGCACGTTTGAAGTCGTGATTGAGAGTAAAGGCACATCAAGCAACTTGGCAAAAGTGGCTATTAATCACGATTGTTTCGATGTGGTTTTAGACCTATGTCTGAACAGCTGCATGACAGAAGAAGTACCTGTTCCAGGTTATTACCCAGTAGGGCGAGGCTATCCAAAACTGGCGGAAGCACTGGAAGAGATTCCAACGCTAATGGGCACGTTCGATAAGCCTAAGTTCTTCCGTTTAGACACCGACCTTTGTGCGCACAGTTCACGTGGCGTTAAAGGCTGTGAGCGTTGTGTTGATGCTTGTCCTGCTGGCGCACTATCAAGTGAAGGCTCAGACAAGACAGGTCACAAGATCGAGATTAACCCTTACCTATGTCAGGGCGTTGGGACTTGTGCAACAAGCTGTCCTACAGAAGCGATTACCTATGCGCTTCCAAATCCTGACGATACGCAAAAGTTCATTGAACGTACGCTAGCTAACTATGAACATGCAGGCGGTCTGGACCCAATCGTACTTATCTGTAGCTCACGTCATGAAACTTACAACGTGATGGCTCTTAAAGCGCTACCAGATAACGTGATTCCAATCGTTGTTGAAGAATTGCCTTCTATTGGTATCGATACGTGGTTTGCAGCTTTGGTTAATGGCGCGACTCAGGTTCTGTTTGCGGCTTCTCGCTTTATGCCAGAAACCATCATTCGTGTTCTGAATAACGAAGTCGGGATCGCTCAAGAGCTTCTTGACCAAATCGGTATTCCAAAAGAAACCATTGATATCCTTTATCTAGAATCGCTTCGCGAAGGTCCTCCGACATTGTGTGTGGATTCGTTTGACCTTGCACTTGGCGATCTTCAAGGCAATAAGCGTCAACGTTTGTTCACAGCACTTGATGCGATGTCTTCATCTCGTATTCCAGTTGAGAACATTGTTGAGCTTCCTTCGAATGCACCATACGGCACGGTTTCATGTGAAAGCAAAGATTGTACTTTGTGTATGAGTTGTGTGGCGGTGTGTCCAACACGTGCTCTGCATACCGACGGTGCGTCTCCATCGCTTAAGTTTGTAGAACAAGACTGTATTCAATGTGGTCTGTGTGAAAAGGCATGTCCTGAGAACGTACTTACTCTGACTCCTCGTATGAATTGGGTGAAAGAAGAACGTCAGAAGGCGGTTGTAATTCATGAAGAGAAAGCAGCGGAATGTTTACGTTGTCATAAGCCATTCGCACCACAGTCTATGATTGACATGCTACAGAACAAGTTACGCGGTCACTCTCATTTCTCGGATGAGACAGCAATTAATCGTATTGCGATGTGTGAAGACTGCCGTGTGGTAGACATGTTCGATTCAATGGCTCAAGACCCATTGAAACAATTGAAATACTAGGAGTTCGCCTTGGATACTCATTTAGATCAAGAACAGACACTAAGAACTGAAATCTATCTGGTTCTTTCTGCATTGTTTCGTAGCGCACCTTCTGAAGAGGTGATCGACTTTCTCAAGACGCTAGACATTGAAGCATCAGAAAGCGCGATGCAGAAGGCTTGGATTGCGATTCAACAAGCAGCAACCGAATCAAACCGCGAAGCATTAGAAGACGAATATCAAGACTTGTTCATTGGCATTGGTCGTGGGGAGATTGTTCCATTTGGGTCTTGGCATAGAACAGGATCGATGATGGAGAAACCATTAGCTGAGATCCGTCACGATCTTGAATTGCTTGGCATTGAGCGTGATGAGCAGGTTAAAGAGCCTGAAGATCATATCGCGGCTCTTTGTGAAGTAATGGCAATGCTAACCGATGAAGAAGACGCGTTACAACAAGCCGTTTTCAATAAACATATCGGTCCTTGGTTTAACTCATTTACACGTCAGCTTGAAGCAGCAGAGAGTGCCAACTTCTACAAATCTGCAGCTCAGCTATGTGAAGCATTCTTAACGTTGGAGCAGGTTCGTTTCAGCGTGAATACAAAAAGCAGTAAACACAAATTAAAGATTGATGTGAAAAACGTCACTGATTACGAGTAATCGAGCAGTACGCGATTATATCGATAGAGGGGCATGAAGCCTCCAAAAAGATCTACCGCAAGGTAAGGAAGCAATGATGAAAGATAATAAAGAAATAGATACAAGCCGTAGAGACTTACTCAAAGGTTTAACGACTGCAGCCGTTGCTGGTGCCGTTGTCGCTGGTACAACCAAAGTGGCAACCGCTTCAGAAACGGTTGAAATACCTGAAAAAGACGTGAAGAAGACGGGCTATCGTGAAACGCAACATATTCGCGATTACTACGACACACTTTAGGAGATAACGGATGAAACTTGTCAAACGCTCCGATAGTGTGAGCAAAGAAACTAATCAGCTAGGTGTGTCTCGTCGCGCCTTCATGAAAAACACTTCACTTGCTGCTGGTGGCGCGGTTGTAGGCGCAAGTCTATTCGCACCGGGCATGATGAAGAAAGCACAGGCTAAATCAGTCGACCCAGAAGCGAAAACAGAAGTAAAACGTACTATCTGTTCTCACTGCTCCGTAGGTTGTGGTATCTACGCTGAAGTTCAAAATGGTGTATGGACGGGTCAAGAGCCTGCTTTCGATCACCCATTTAACGCTGGTGGACACTGTGCGAAAGGTGCAGCACTACGTGAGCACGGCCACGGTGAACGTCGTCTTAAGTACCCAATGAAATTGGAAGGCGGTAAGTGGAAGAAGCTTTCCTGGGAACAAGCGATTGAAGAAATCGGCAACAAGGCGCTAGAACTGCGTAAGGAATCTGGCCCTGATTCGGTTTACTTCCTCGGCAGTGCAAAACACAGTAACGAGCAAGCTTACGCATTCCGTAAGATGGCGTCTTTGTGGGGAACAAACAACGTTGACCACCAAGCTCGTATTTGTCACTCAACCACAGTAGCCGGTGTTGCGAACACTTGGGGTTACGGTGCGATGACAAACTCGTTCAATGACATGCACAACTGTAAATCAATGCTATTCATTGGTTCGAACCCTGCAGAAGCTCACCCGGTTGCGATGCAACATATCCTGATCGCGAAAGAGAAGAACAACTGTAAGATCGTTGTGGCAGATCCTCGTCGTACGCGTACGGCTGCGAAATCTGATCACTATGTTTCTCTACGCCCGGGGTCAGACGTTGCGTTTATCTGGGGTGTGCTATGGCATGTCTTTGCTAATAAGTGGGAAGACAAAGAATTCATCCGCCAACGTGTATTTGGCATGGACGAGATCCGTGAAGAAGTCGCGAAGTGGAGCCCAGCAGAAGTTGAACGCGTAACAGGCGTAAGCGAAGAAGACGTTTACCACACAGCAAAACTGCTTTCTGAGAACCGTCCAGGTTGTATCGTTTGGTGTATGGGTGGTACTCAACACACGACGGGTAACAACAACACACGAGCTTACTGTGTACTTGAGCTTGCGCTAGGTAACATCGGTAAATCAGGCGGCGGTGCAAACATCTTCCGTGGTCACGATAATGTACAAGGCGCAACTGACCTTGGCGTACTGTCTGACACACTTCCAGGTTACTACGGCTTGTCTGAAGGTTCTTGGCGCCACTGGTCTAAAGTTTGGGACATCGATTTTGACTGGGTGAAAGGACGTTTCGACGACAACGCATACGGCGGTCAAAAACCAATGAACAGTGCAGGTATTCCTGTATCTCGTTGGGTTGATGGCGTACTTGAAGACAAAGACAAGATCCGTCAGCGCGAAAACATCCGTGCCATGTTCTACTGGGGTCACGCGGTGAACTCTCAGACTCGTGGTCCAGAGATGAAGAAGGCGATGCAGAAGCTGGATATGATGGTTATCGTTGACCCATATCCAACAGTTGCAGCAGTGATGAACGATCGCACAGATGGCGTTTACTTGCTTCCAGCAACCACTCAATTTGAAACCTACGGCAGCGTAACGGCATCAAACCGTTCTCTACAGTGGCGCGACAAGGTTGTTGATCCTCTGTTCGAATCTAAGCCTGATCACGAAATCATGTACCTTCTTTCTAAGAAGCTTGGTTTCTCTGATCAACTGTTCAAAAACATCCGTGTTGAGAACAACCAACCGTTGATTGAAGACATCACTCGTGAATTCAACAAAGGTATGTGGACGATCGGCTATACAGGTCAAAGCCCAGAACGTTTGAAAGAACACCAGCAAAACTGGCACACGTTCCACAAAACAACGCTTGCTGCAGAAGGCGGCCCAGCGAATGGCGAGACTTACGGTCTTCCTTGGCCATGCTGGGGCAACCCAGAGATGAAACACCCAGGTACGCATATCCTTTACGATACGTCTAAACCGGTTGCTGAGGGCGGCGGTAACTTCCGTACTCGTTTCGGTGTCGAATTTGAAGGTCAAAGTCTATTAGCTGAAGACAGCTACTCAAAAGGCAGCGAAATCAAAGACGGTTACCCAGAATTCAGTGACAAACTGCTGAAACAACTGGGTTGGTGGGACGATCTAACCGCAGAAGAGAAAGCTTCAGCGGAAGGTAAGAACTGGAAGACTGACGTTTCTGGTGGTATCCAGCGTGTGGCTATCAAACACGGTTGTATCCCGTTTGGTAATGCGAAAGCGCGTGCGATTGTTTGGACATTCCCAGACCGCGTACCACTGCACCGTGAACCACTTTACACGCCACGTCGTGATCTTGTTGCAGACTACCCAACATGGGATGACAAGGAAGCAATCTTCCGTGTTCCTACGTTGTACAAATCAATTCAAGACCAAGACAAGTCTGCTGAATACCCAATCATTCTGACTTCTGGTCGTCTGGTTGAGTACGAAGGTGGTGGTGAAGAAACACGTTCAAACCCATGGCTAGCGGAACTACAACAAGAGATGTTTGTTGAAGTGAACCCGAAAGACGCAAACGACATTGGCTTCAAAGATGGCGATGATGTTTGGGTTGAAGGTGCTGAGAAAGGCCGCATCAAGGTGAAAGCGATGGTTACTCGTCGTGTTAAACCGGGTTTAGCGTTCTTGCCGTTCCACTTCGGTGGTAAGTTTGAAGGTGAAGACTTACGTTCTAAATACCCAGAAGGCTCTGATCCTTACGTTATTGGCGAAGCTGCCAATACAGCAACCACATATGGTTACGACCCTGTCACGTTGATGCAGGAAACGAAAGTAACCCTTTGTAATATTCGTAAAGCGTAAGGAGTCTTAAAATGGCTAGAATGAAATTTCTTTGTGACACCAAACGTTGTATCGAATGTAACGGTTGTGTCACTGCATGTAAGAACGAAAATGATGATGCTCTGGAGTGGGGTATTCAACGCCGCCGCGTTGTGACACTGAACGATGGTGAACCGGGTGAAAACTCTATCTCAGTCGCATGTATGCACTGTACTGATGCCCCTTGTATGGCAGTTTGCCCAGCAGACTGTTTTGAACATACAGAAGACGGCATCGTACTTCACAATAAAGATCTATGTATCGGTTGTGGTTACTGCTTGTTTGCTTGTCCGTTTGGCGCACCTCAATTCCCTAAACAGGAAGCCTTTGGTGAGCGCGGTAAAATGGACAAGTGTACCTTCTGTGCTGGCGGCCCTGAAACAGAACCTGGTTCTGTGGAAGAGCGTCAGAAGTACGGTGCGAACCGTATTGCTGAAGGCAAGCTACCAATGTGTGCTTCGCTTTGTTCAACAAAAGCGCTGCTTGCAGGTGATGCTGAGCAAGTCTCTGATATCTTCCGTCAGCGTGTTGTAGAACGCGGAGCGAAAGGTGCTGGTTGGACAGACGGCAACGACCTTTCTTACGATGCGATGAAGAGCTAGTTAGGAGAGACATATGCTTACAATGTTTAAGCGTCTCTTCCTTGTTGTGCTGCCGATGTTGGCAGCACTAACAATGCTGTCTCCTTTGAGTCATGCATCTGAGACGAACTCATCACAAACTCAATCGAGCTCTGCTGAAAGAGAAATCACACAACTTGCTGGCGCTGATTTTTGGCGACAAGTAAGAAACGGTAAGGAAGGTTACACCACATCTCAATCAGCTGAGCATGGTGTGTTGATCAGTACTCCGGGTCAAACGTGGTACATATTGAAAGAGAAGTGGATGTCACCAGCCGGTGCCGTCGCTATCTTTGGCAGTATTGCTTTCGTGACTTTGATGTACGTTGTGATTGGCCCGCTAATGCTAAGCGCACCAAGAACCGGCCGTAAGATCAAACGTTGGTCTCGACTGGATCGTGCATTGCACTGGAGCATGGCGTTTACCTTCTTAACACTGGCGTTCAGTGGTTTGATGTTGGTTTACGGTAAACACTTTTTGAAGCCGTACATTCCAACTGACCTTTGGGGCTTTATCGTTCTATTGGCGAAGCAATACCACAACTACATCGGCCCGATTTTCTATGTGCTATTGATGGCTGTTCTTATCAAGTGGTGGCGAAAATCGATCTTCAAAATGGTCGATATTCAGTGGTTCATCAAACTAGGCGGTATGGTAGGGAAACACAAAGGTTCTCATCCATCGGCAGAGTTTTCGAACGCGGGTGAAAAAGCGCTATTTTGGCTGCTTATCATTATGGGTAGTGTCGCAGCGATCAGTGGCTTGGTGTTAGATTTCCCAATCTTTGGCCAAACACGACGTGATATGGAGCTTTCGAACTTAGTTCACATGCTTGCTGCTCTGATCCTTATCTGTGGTTTTGTGTTCCACATCTATATTGGCTTGTTCGGTATGGAAGGCGCACTAGAAGGTATGGTAACAGGCGAAGTCGATGAAACCTGGGCTAAAGAACACCATGACCTTTGGTACAAAGAAGTGATGGAACAAGAGAAAAACGGCGTTGAACAAAGCGCTAACGTAGCAACAGAGAAAATGGAAGGGGTGAATAAGAATGAACAAACCTCATAAGGGTATTTGGGTTGCTTACATCCTAAGCTGCTTTACACCATTTACTTGTCTTCTCTCTGGTGTGATTGCCATTATCTACGCGGGCTATCGTTTAGATAAAGGCGAAGACGGCGAAGTAGTGGATACCCATTACTACGGCTTGATTCGCTCGTTCTTCTTGAACCTGACGTTTTTTGTTGTGCTTATCGTTACGGTTGCGACCTCTAACGGCGTGTTGATCGGTGTGAACGATTACTGGTATCAAAACCATATTATCGATGACATCGCTTACTACATTCCATATGTGGGCATGTTATTTGGTGGTGTGGCGATTGTGGTGTGGTTTATTCGTATGTATCAAGGCATGCAGCGTTTAAGTCAAAACCTACCGCAAAACCCGACAACAGGTCCAAACCTTTAAGCGTTTATATGTAAGCCGTTCGGGTTACCAAACTCGATAATAGCTCCTTTACGATGAGTTAACTGTAATCAGCGAAAGACCTTAAAAGCCCTGTGATTCATTTCACTGGGCTTTTTGTCGTTTGGGCGCTAGGTAACTGATCTAATGCCTTATATTGACCGCATCAATATGGTGCAACTCCCTCAATTGGTGCAATCAGTTATCGAATATTTCCTCTCTCTGAGAACCAATAAAGTGCACTTTAGAAATTAACCATTAAAAATCATAAACTTAAAAACCAACCCTGTTGCACGTTTTTTGCGTAACCAAGTTGGAACACATCTTGCGTTTACTGTTGAGTCTTTAATTAATTACGACATCAATTCGCACGATTCTAGTGCAATTGAGACAAAGCTAAGGGAGAGAGCTTTAATGAGTCAAACGGTTAACCAAGTTCATAGCGCTGTACAGAGCTTGACGCAGAGTTCGGATACTCTGTTTTTATTATTAGGCGCGATCATGGTCTTCTTAATGCATGCTGGTTTTGCATTTTTGGAAGTCGGTACAGTTAGAAAGAAGAACCAAGTTAATGCGTTGGTCAAGATCCTCTCGGACTTTGGAGTCTCCGCCATTGCTTACTTCTTTATCGGTTACTGGGTCGCTTACGGCGCGCACTTTTTTGCCGACGCAGAAACGCTATCGCAAGGGAATGGATACGAGCTGGTTAAGTTTTTCTTCCTAATGACCTTTGCCGCAGCGATTCCAGCGATCGTTTCTGGTGGTATCGCAGAGCGCGCACGTTTCTATCCAATACTCATCGCAACACTGTTCACCGTAGGCTTTGTTTACCCATTCTTTGAAGGCATCATCTGGAACGGTAATTTTGGTTTCCAAGATTGGCTTGAGGCGCAATTCGGTTATGGCTTCCATGACTTCGCGGGCTCTGTTGTAGTTCATGGTGTTGGCGGCTGGATTGCATTGGTCGCGGTTTACTTCCTTGGCATGCGCAAAGGCCGTGTCCGCGCCGGCAAACACACTAACTTCGCACCATCAAACATCCCATTCTTAGCACTAGGTTCTTGGATCTTATGTGTGGGTTGGTTTGGCTTCAACGTGATGTCAGCTCAAGCTATCAATGGTATCAGCGGTCTCGTGGCAATGAACTCACTCATGGCAATGGTTGGCGGTATTCTTGCGGCTCTAATTGCAGGTAAAAATGACCCAGGCTTCATCCACAATGGTCCTTTAGCTGGTCTCGTCGCTATTTGCGCAGGCTCAGATTTAATGCACCCACTCGGCGCACTGGTAACAGGCGGCGTAGCTGGCGCATTGTTCGTTTACTTGTTTACTTACATGCAAAACAAAACACAGATAGATGATGTACTGGGTGTGTGGCCTCTGCACGGTGTATGTGGTGCATGGGGTGGTATTGCAGCGGGTATCTTCGGTCAACAAGCATTCTGGGGGCTAGGGGGCGTAAGCTTTACTGCTCAGATGGTTGGTACACTAGCGGGCATTACGGTAGCTTTAATCGGTGCATTGGTTGTCTACGGTGTGTTGAGCAAAGTAACTGGCCTAAGGTTAAGTGAAGAAGATGAGTTTAATGGCGCGGATCTTTCAATCCATAAGATCTCGTCTATCAACGAAGACTAACGTCGTTCGTTTTGATGGGGTAAAGCTACATCTAGTAGACATCAGTTAACAAATCTAAGCGGCTTCGGTCGCTTTTTTATTTCTGTGAAAAGCAAAACAGAGAGTTTGAGTAAGAACGGCAACAACTATCAAGCGAGTTATGTCACAAATAGCCAATGAATTCAGTTGGCTAAGACTATGGTCTAATCCCTAAAACTATAGTTGGAATTTGAACAGTGCTAAGCTGTTACCAAGTGACATATTGAAAAGGACGTTATATGCATTTCCCATATCGAAATATCGTAATTCTTACTGGCGCCGGTATCTCTGCAGAGTCGGGGATACAAACATTCCGAGCACAAGACGGATTATGGGAAAACCATAAAATCGAGGATGTTGCGACACCTGAAGGTTTTGCAAAAGATCCTGACCTTGTACAAGCGTTTTACAACAAGCGTCGTCATGGATTACAGAGTGAAAGTATCTTTCCAAATTCAGCCCACAAGGCGCTAGGAGAGCTTGAAGATAAGCTCGACGGCAAAGTAACCATCATCACTCAGAACATCGACAACCTGCACGAGAGAGGCGGTAGCAACAACATTATCCACATGCACGGTGAGCTTCTTAAGGCACGTTGTAGCGAGTCAAACCAAGTTATAGAGCACAAAGACGACATTCATACTGGTGAATTGTGCCATTGTTGCCAGATACCAGCTCAAATGCGTCCTCATATTGTGTGGTTTGGCGAAATGCCTTTGAGAATGGGTGACATCTATTCTGCACTCGAAGAAGCAGACCTGTTTATCTCTATCGGGACATCAGGCGTGGTTTATCCTGCTGCAGGGTTTGTACATGATGCTAAAATGCATGGAGCACATACGATCGAGATAAACCTCGAACCCAGTGCGGTTGAAAGTGAATTTGAAGAGAAACGTTACGGTAAGGCGAGTATCGAGGTACCTAAGCTAGTCGGTGAGCTATTGCTGTCAGAGAAGGGGTCTCTAACGGCCTGACCATTGTGCCAATAAATTGATTGACCCGCTTAAGGTTGGAACTTGAGAGCTCGTTATCAGCAACATTTATCATTTATCAGTGGCAAACTGACATTTATTCAGATGAGGCTCTAGTCATCAGTTTGCCTTGTTGTCTCTATATTCAGGTAATTTGTTTCTAGATTAGGACAAGACGTGCACCAAGAGTTTTGAACAGGTCGTTGAGCTTTTTTTCATTTCGTACATCGCCTTATCGGATTCAACCAATGCCTGTTTAAAATTATCTCGGTTGGTCACTTCGATACCGTAAGAAAAACTGATGTTCTCACCATGCAGTAAGTTATTGACTTGGCTGACAAACTCACCAGCACGACCGAGTTGAGCCGTTGCAACAAACTCATCACCACCCACTCTAAACACCATTTCATCTTCCAAAGCAGTTTGCCTCAGAGCCTGAGAGAAACGAACAATCATTAAATCTCCAACTTTGTGGCCTTTAAGGTCGTTTGTCTCTTTTAGTCCATCTAAGTCGAAGTAAATGAGCTCAAACTCTGCAAGTTTGATCGCGTCAAACTTCTTTCGATTATACAAACCAGTAAGCTCGTCGCGTTTACCTTGGTCTTTGATCTTGCCAGTTAATTCAGTAATACCGTAAGCAATCAATAAAAATGCTATTTGTAGCAACCCGTCTTCCAAGAAGGTATCTATTAGTTCATTTTGGTCAGCCCACTCATCAAGATGTTTAAGCTCGGTTGATACGTCATAAAACAGGTTAAAAATGAGTAATAGAGCGCCGTAGCGAAGAGCTTTGTGGGGACGAATGGCGTGACGCGCAACATAATAGATGTACATAGTGATCACGAGGGTATTTGTTTCGAAAAACAAATCATAATTTGAATCAATATGAATAAATGAACTCAGGCCAAGCATCAACAGTGACGCTAACAGCATAAAAGTCACAACTAACAGGATAGGGTTTGCTTGCATATGTAATCGCACTTCGTATTGTTTGCTTAATCCTATATACATTTTGAATAAAAATAAAGCGGCTTACGCCGCTTTATTTAACTTACTAGCAACAATTAAACTTTTGCTAACAAATTAGTTGTCTACTTTAAGTTTTTGAAAGTACTCGTCATAAATAACGCTCGCTTCGCCAACTTCGTCTTGCCAAACACCATTATCCATCACTGATTGTGGCGGGAAAACGTTCTTATCTTCAGAAAATTCTTTCGGAAGAAGAGGGTAAGCTGTTTTAACTGGTGTTGGGTAACCGATCTCTAGAGCAATTTTCGCTGCGTTTTCAGGGCGAAGAAGGAAGTCGATCATCTTATGTGCCGCTTCAGTGTTCTTAGCACCTGCTGGAATCGCTAGGCTATCCATCCAGAAGATAGCGCCTTTCTCTGGCCAGATGATGTCAATCGTTGCGCCTTCTTGGCGTGCCATGTAAGCAGAGCCATTCCAAAGCATACCAAGTGACACTTCACCCGCTAGGTAAGGGTTCGCAGGGAAATCTGAGTTAAATACCAATACGTTTGGCATCAGCTTACGAAGTTCTTCGTACGCTTCTTTGATTTCTTCAGGGTTAGTCGTGTTTGGAGAGTAACCCAGTTTAGATAGTGCGATATGGAAAACCTCACGAGAGTCATCCATCATCATCAATTGACCTTCCCACTGTGTATCCCACAGATCGCCCCAGTTTTTAACTGAAGACTTGTCTAGCATATCTGAGTTGATACCAATACCCGTTGCGCCCCAGATGTATGGGATCGAGTAGTTGTTGTTTGGGTCAAATGGCTTATCTAAGTAATTTGGATCCAAATCTGCAAAGTGGCTTAGCTTAGTTTTATCAAGCTCTTGAAGCATGCCTTCTTTACGCATCTTAGAAACGAAGTAAGTAGAAGGAACGACCAAGTCGTAACCCGTACCTTGAGTTTTTAACTTAGCGTACATGCTTTCGTTAGACTCATAAGTTGAGTAATAGACTTTAATGCCAGTCTCTTCGGTGAAGTCTTCTAGTACTTCATTTGGAATATATTCAGACCAGTTGTAAAAATACAGTTCTTGGTCAGCTGCGAAAGAGGATGTAGAAAGTAAAGTAGCAGCACACAATGCGCCGGTATACAGTGTTTTTTTCATTACTGTTCCGTTCATTTGTTTGATTTGGAGCTGGGTATTGAACCCAAAGTAAATGGATTTCTAAAAATCGCGCTAAATTATAGCAGTGATATAACAAAATAGGCAGCCTAAGCTGCCTATTGATTGATATTCTTATTTTTAACTTGTTGATTACCTAACTAGGCTTGTTAAGTAAACCCATTACTTATTAGCCTTTGTTGACCGGAGCAATTAGATAACAGACTCGCTTACTGACCGGCTTTAAGCTTCATGAAGTAATCTTCGTACTTCACTGTCTTATCGCCAACCGCAGCTTGCCATTCCACACGATCAAGGTCTTCTTGAGATGGGAACAGCGCAGGGCTGTCTTTGAACTTCTCGTTAGACGCTTTAACAGCCGTTAGGTAGCCTGTGTCACGAGAGATTTGCTCTGCGATTTCTGGGCGAAGTAGGAAGTCGATCATCTTATGAGCTGCATCTACGTTTACCGCACCAGAGCTAATCGCAAAGTTATCAACCCAACCGATACCGCCTTCTTTAGGGAAAACCAGTTTGATTGGTAGACCTTCGTTTTGCGCAGCAGCAGCAGAACCATTCCAAAGCATACCAAGACCCACTTCACCAGACATGTATGGCGCACCAGGGTTATCTGAGTTAAAGACTAGAACGTTCGGCATTAGCTTTTGTAGTTCAGCGTAAGCTTCGTCGATCTCTCTCTCGTTGGTTGTGTTACCAGAGTAACCTAACTTACGCAGTGCGATGTGGAACACTTCACGCGTGTCGTCCATCATCATCAGTTGGCCTTCAAGCTCTGGCTTCCATAGATCAGCCCAGCTTTGGAAGTCTTCCGGATCGTATATTTCAGTGTTAACAGCAAGACCTGTAATCGCAACTACGTGTGGAATAGAGTAGTCGTTGCTTGGGTCGTACGGCTTATCTAGGTAGTTAGTATCTAGGTTCTTGAAGTTGTACAGCTTAGTTTTGTCGATTTTTTGTAGCATACCTTCGTCACGCATCTTAGAAACGAAGTAAGTCGACGGCACAACTAGGTCGTAGCCTTTGTTATGTGTTTTTAGCTTTGCGTACAAGGTTTCATTCGACTCGTAAGTTGAGTAGATAACCTTGATTCCAGTTTCATCAGTGAACTGTTCTAGAATCTCACTATTGATGTAAGGTCCCCAGTTCATGAATACCAATTCTTTGTTATCTTTTGCAAATGATGATGCAGATAACATTGAAAGCGCACATGCACTACCAGCTAATAGAGTAGCCCATTTTTTCATTGACGTTAGCTCCAAACTAAACGTTGCCTAAAGGCAGTAGATAGAAAAACAGAATGGCAATTTACCATTCTGTTTATGAATAACACTTTTGTTAAACTTGAATCTTATCAAGTCCGTCTCAGTAAAGAGTAGGAGACTTACTTGATTTTCTCTCTCGCTAACAACTGAGAAATAATCACCAGTATTAACGACACCACTAACATCACTGTTGCTAGGGCGTTGACCTCTGGAGATATACCGACTTTAACCATCGAGTAAATCTTCAGTGGCAAGATTTCGTAAGTTGGACCTGTTACGAAAGAGCTGATGATCACATCGTCCAAAGACAGAGTGAAGCTCAATAACCACCCCGCAGCAACCGCTGGCTTAGCAAGAGGTAGGATGATCTGTTTTAGAATCGTCCACTCACTTGCACCTAAGTCTTTTGCTGCTTCTAGCATCTTCACATCAAAGCCATTCAAGCGACTGTAGACCGTGACCACAACGAACGGTAAACAGAAAGTAATGTGCGCTGCAAGTAGGGTAAAGAACCCAAGTTGCACACCCATAACCAAGAATAGCGCAAGAAGCGAAATCGCCATTACGATATCTGGTGACATCATCACGATGAACAACATGCCATTGACGATGCCTTTACCTTTAAATTGGTAACGGAATAGGGCAACGGCTGTCAGGCTTCCGACAATCGTTGCGGCAGTCGCTGAGAACACCGCTACGTTGATCGAATGCCACGCAGCCTGCATTAGGCTGTCGTTGTTAATCAGTGCGTCATACCACTTGGTGGTAAAACCACCCCATTTCATGCCGAATTTATTGGCATTAAATGAGTTTGCAATCAATACGATAATAGGTAGGTATAGAAAAGCGTATACCAGCGCCATAAAGCTGAACTTAACTGTGCGACCCATTAGTCTAGCTCCACTTTCTTATTCAATAACTTGCCTGCACGGTAGTAGGCATAAAGCATCACAGCCATTGCCACGGTCAGTGCAATACTCGTCGCAGCGCCAAACGGCCAGTCCCGAGCATTAAGTACTTGGCTCTTAATCACGTTACCAATCAGCAGGTTCTTTGCTCCGCCTAATAGGTCAGAGATGTAGAACATACCTAATGCAGGTAATAACACCAATAAACAACCGCCGACAATACCTGGCATAGTCAGTGGTAACACGACTTTCAATAGCGTTTGCAGTTTGTTCGCACCTAAATCTTTAGCCGCTTCTAAATAAGTGTCGTCTAGCTTTTCGATTGCTGAGTACAACGGCAAAATCATGAACGGGAGTAGGATATACACTAAACCGATCATTACTGCCGTTTCTGAATACATAATACGAAGTGGCTTATCGATAATGTCTAACGCCAACAAGCCTTTGTTCAACACACCTTGAGTACCCAGAACCACTTTTAATCCGTAAGTACGAATCAGTGAGTTAGTCCAAAATGGCACAATCACTAAAAACAACATGATTGGACGCCACTTCGCTGGCATTTTTGCCACGATATAGGCGAACGGGTAACCAATAATTAAACAAAGCAGGGTAGCAACGATTGCCATATAGAAAGAGTGCATCAGCACTTTAAAATACAGCGGATCAGCCAAACGCACATAGTTATCGAGAGTAAAAGTCATCTCAATCAAGTTAGCTTCATCACGAGTTAAGAAACTAGTACCGATGATCATGATGTTTGGAATCATCACGAACAGCACTAACCAACCTGTGATTAAAGCAACAATTGCGTTTTGTAAATTAAACTTCTTGCTCATCTTCTAATACCACTTCCCAGCTCTCAACCCAAGTTACTGCAACTTTTTGGCCCAGTGAGTGATCAACATCAGGGTCATCTTCGTTGAAGAATTCACTAACCATGACACGCATACCCGACTCAAGTTCTACGACTGAATCTAATGTCATGCCTTTATAGGTTCGCTCGACAATGTGACCAACAATACCGCGTTGCTCAGATTCTTTGATTTCTTCGATACGAAGATCTTCAGGGCGAAGCAATACTTGCAGTTTTTGACCCGGTGTTACGTCTTTATCGTGATAGATAATGGACTCTTCACCTTCGATTGTCGCAACAATGCGCTTTTCATCTTGACGAGATTTAGCTGTCGCTTCGAATACGTTAATTTCACCAATGAAACGCGCTACAAATAGGTTCTTAGGCTCTTCGTAGATCTCTCTTGGTGTTCCGTCTTGTTCAATCACGCCATCACGCATAACAATAATGCGGTCGGACATAGAGAGTGCTTCTTCTTGGTCATGCGTTACAAAAATGAACGTGATACCAAGTTGGCGTTGCAGTTGTTTCAGCTCGATTTGCATCTGTTTACGTAGTTTGTAATCCAGAGCAGATAAAGATTCATCCAACAAGAGAACTTTAGGCTTATTAACGACAGCACGAGCGATTGCGATACGTTGCTGTTGGCCGCCAGATAGCTGGTGTGGCTTTCGTTGTGCCATTTGCTCTAAGCGCACCATTTTCAAAGCATCCATTACACGAGGTTCAATCTCGCTGCTTGGAACTTTCTGCATGCGTAAGCCAAATGCCACATTATCGAAAACGGTCATATGCGGGAATAGGGCATAGCTTTGGAAAACAGTGTTTACATGCCTTTGTTCAGCAGGAACTTGGGTTACGTTCTGTCCAGCTAATAGTATTTCACCACTATCCGCCGTTTCAAAACCCGCAATCATTCTTAGCACGGTTGTTTTACCACAACCTGATGGGCCTAAAATCGTGAGAAACTCACCATGATTTACGTTTAAATCCAGATTGCCGATGACTTCCTTACCATCGAAACTTTTACTGATGCCAGTTAGCTGTACTACTGGCTTCCCTACTGATTTTTTAGCGTTCAACGTCTGTTTTTCTCCACCTTGGTTCTATTTGAGACCTGTTGCTATACACCTCTAAGGCGCGCATCATAATCACCAAAAACGTGAATTCAAAGCATTTTTTATCTTTCGAAGACAAAAAAATTCGCAGGTAAAAGTAAACATCCTTTACCATACTGTTATTTGTTGGGTTCACACCCTAACAAGTGTCTAATTATTAACCATTAAGACGTAAAAGCAAGCCTTGTTACAGATTCATATTTTAGTTTGCATCCGACATATGGGTATAATGAAGGTAATTTTTTATCAATAAGTTAGGTGCCTTCGTTTAGTTGGCGCACCTAGGTATCAATATGAACAACGACATCGAAAAAGATTTTAATTTGGGCGGTAGTATCGACCGTGCACTTTCCGGCGATTATGAGCTCAAAGCAACGGCTGTATTCCAAGAGGCTTGGAAACATACGATAAGTCACTTTCTTTCGTTTTCCCCTGCGATTGTTGCGCTGATGTTCGTACAATTGGCTATCTTTTATATCGCACTAAAGCTGCAACTTGGTGACCCAGCAGTGATCTTAGATGCGGTAATCGACCCTGAGGCCTTTACACCCCAGATCGTTGAATCGATTTTCATTGCGAATTTTAGCTATGAAGTCGTCAGTGCACCCATCTATGCCGGCATCTGTTTAATGGCAATGAGCCATGCTGCAGGTCTTCAAACTAAAGTGCGCCACATAGGCAAAGGTTTACAGTTTACGATCCCCGTTATTCTAGTGACTTTGTTCAGCCTAATGCTTCAAGGCATCGCTGGTATGATTCTGCCATTTCTGTCTATCTACTTCTCACTTGCGTTCAGCAACTCAATTCTGCTGATTTGTGATAAAAAAGTTCCACCGATGCAATCGCTATTACTTTCTCTAAGAGCAGTAAATAAGAAGATCTTCGTTGTCGCGTCTATATACCTAATGGTTATGCTGATGTTCATCGTTGCTGCGATGATGTACGGCATTGGCTTGATCTTCGTTCTTCCATTCTTCTTCCACGTGAAAGGTATCGTTTACCGTGAGATGTTTGGCATAAAGCTGAAGATAATTGCATCAGACCGCCCAATGAGCGATGACGATAGCGATAGCGATAGCGATGGCGGTAACAATAACGGCAACAACAGTAGCCATGGTAACAAGAACAAAAACCCGCAGGTCTTCGATGCGTAATAACGACAAAGGCAGCGCGAGTAAATCTCTTGCGCTCAAAGTAACAACACTAGCAATCGTGGGTTCTATTTCACTGATTGGCCCTTACCTTTACCAAGAAGAAGAACGGCGACGTACGACAGAACAAAGCTCTAATTCAGCAGACCAATTTGATGACTTAACTGTTGCTTCAAGCGCACCAAATTTTGCTGCTATTAAGGATGTAAACGAGAAAAAAGACGCGTTTTTCTCGTTCCTACGCCCAAGCATCAAGATTGAAAACAAACGTATCACCAAAGAGCGTGCGTTTTTAACCAAGATCTCTGAATCAGGTATTACGAATATTGATTCAGAAGACATGTCGTATGCGAAAAGGCTAGGGAAGTTATACAGCTTGCCAGTGCAATCTTCAGGATTAGATCAAGCTTGGCTTACGGAAATGCTTAGTCGCGTAAACGTACTGCCAGAGGCGCTTGTATTAACACAGGCTGCCAATGAATCGGCTTGGGGGACATCACGTTTCGCCACCAAAGCAAACAACTATTTCGGACATTGGTGTTACAGCAAAGGTTGTGGCCTTGTTCCGCTACAACGTAACGAAGGCAGCTCGCATGAAGTAGCAACATTTTCTTCAAGCCAAGAATCCGTACACCGTTACTTCATGAACCTTAATCGTAACCGTGCCTATGCAGATTTAAGAGCCATTCGTGCGCAACTGGCAGCAAATGGTAATGATCTGTTAACCAAAGAAACGGCGACCGAATTGACCAATGGCTTGTTAAAATATTCTGAGCGAGGTTCAGACTATGTGACTGATTTACAAGCTATGATCCGTCACAACAAGGTATACTGGGAAAAGTAACTCATTTGGATATCCGTTTGATTGACTTCTTTAGTCAATTTGACACCAAGCAATATCGCAAAAGAGCAGCTCATTGGCTGCTCTTTCTATTTATAAACGCTCAACTTCAACAAGATTATAATAATGAAAAAGACAGCTGTCGCTTTATTAGCCACTTTAAGTTTTGGGGTTTCTCTTCCAGCTTCGGCGCAAGAATACATGTTCACGTATTCTAAACTCTATACTCAGCTGAAAAACAACACCAAAGAAGGGCACGATGATGTCAAAGTTGCGGTGTTCTTTGTTGACCAACAAGCACAGAAAACCTGTCACATCAGCAAAGCTTGGATGGAGAAAGAAGAGCACTACGAAGAGCTAAAAGTATCTCCTGCGAATGAGCTGCTTCTACCTGTAGATCAAAACCTGCGCTCAGCAAATCCTCTTATCTTTGTACAAACCCAAGAGCAAGAGTGTGCATATTCGCTCGTTGTAATGACTCAAGAGCCTTTAGCTGGCGATGTTGAAGTTGCACAGCTAGAAAGCCTGTTACCACAGATGCAGGCAATGCTAGAAGACGTCAGCGGCATGTTCTCTAGCTGGTTCACACCTGATATCCAAGGGTTAACGTTGGAGTTCAATGACAAGCTTGAAGGCAACATTGCTCTATCTAACGGTAAACAGATCCCAATTAAAGAAGGCCGTGTTAAATTCACCTTAGAAGAGCTCAATGGAAGTGACAGCATCACTTTACCAGAGCCAACGGTTCGCGTATTACCGTACATTCCCGCGCAATAAGTCTAGCTAAAAGCACTCCCTACGCTTTGAGGAAGTAGTTCTTAAGCAGCCTGGTCTTTTAGAGAAGGCTGCTTTTCTTTGTCTACTATACAAACCTCGAATTTGTTAAGACGCGTTTATCTAACCGTTTAGAGAGCTTAAAGCTCAAAAGAAGCGGAATCTTTCCAATACTCAGCTTGTTAATCCTGCCGTTACTATTTCAACATCAAATAAAAATCCGTATAATCCACGCCCTAAAACAGTCCCACTAGCAATCTACAGTCGGTAATACGACGGTGTGAGAGTCGCAATGAACCAAAACGAAAATAAAAAAGAAACACTTGAATTCAACAAGCTTCAGAAACGTCTGAGACGAAATGTTGGAAATGCCATCGTTGACTACAACATGATCGAAGAGAATGACGTAGTAATGGCATGCATTAGTGGCGGTAAAGATTCATTTGCGATGCTAGATATTTTGCTACGTTTACGTGAAGCTGCACCTATCAAATTCGATGTTGTTGCCGTAAACCTAGACCAAAAACAACCTGGCTTTCCTGAGCATATTCTTCCTGAGTACTTCGAAACTCTGAACATTCCTTACTACATCGTAGATAAAGATACGTACTCCGTAGTTAAAGAGAAAGTGCCAGAGGGTAAAACAACCTGTGGTCTATGTTCTCGTCTTCGTCGTGGTACTTTGTACTCGTTTGCAGAGAAAATTGGGGCGACTAAGATTGCTCTTGGCCACCACCTAGACGATATTGTTGAGACGATGTTCCTGAACATGTTCCACGGTGCACGCTTGAAAGCAATGCCGCCAAAATTGCGTTCTGATGATGGCCGTAACGTTGTTATTCGTCCACTGACTTATTGTCGTGAAACGGACTTAATCCAATACGCAGAGCACCTAGATTTCCCAATCATTCCTTGTAACCTGTGTGGCTCTCAAGAGAACCTACAGCGTCAGAACATTAAAGCGATGTTGATTGATTGGGATAAGCAAACGCCAGGTCGTGTTGAGAAGATTTTCAAGTCAATTCAGAACGTAAGTCCAAGCCAACTGGCTGACCGAGAATTGTTTGATTTCGTAAACCTTCCACTAGACCGTAGTGAAGATCGCAAGGCCTACGAATTCGAAGAAGCTGAAATTTCCTCTTCAAATATTGATGAGTCAATGTTCATCGACGTGACTAACGTATAACGAGATATTCACGATTCTGTATTTGGAATGGCGGAAGCTCTAGATAATAAAAAACGCCTCAAGCAGTGCTTGAGGCGTTTTTTATGATTTTAAATCAGCTATAGGGTATTAACCTATAGATAAATTAGGATCAAGTGGACTGACGTAACCCGACGGTTTAAGAGCCAGTACATCGCAGTTAATCTTGTCGATTACATGTTCCGCAGTATTACCAATAAACACGGCAGACAATCCAGTACGGCCGGTTGTACCAAGAATCACCATAGCAGCGTTGTTTTCAGACGCGACACGAGGAATAACATCTTCTGGCAAGCCTTGCTCAACAACAGTTTGCTCTTCACTCATACCGTGCTTCTGGCGCAACGCTTTCATCGCTGTTAAGTGATGGCCACGAACCGCGTCAGTATAAGAGGTTGGGTCAAACTCTGGCAGCTCGATTGTGATATTAGCAGGTGTCACCGGGTAGGCGTTTACCAATAGCGGCTCAGCATCTAAACGACCTGTGATTTCAAGTAATCTGTCGACTATCGTATCATTGAGCTCTAAGTGAGCTTCTGTTTCAGAGCCAACATGAACGGAAGCGTAGATCTTCGCGTGTTCTGGCCAGAAATCATTTTTAACCAACAACACTGGGCTAGGGCATTTTCTTAATAGGTGCCAGTCGGTTGGAGTAAAGATGACTGATTCTAAGGTATCGTGCTTACGTGTGCCTTTGATCAAAATGTCATGCTCACCACTGTAAACCTCAGCAATGATCGCTTCATACGGGCGATTATGCCAAACCACTTGAACGTTAAATTCAATGGAATCATCAAGGTAAGGAGCCGCCACTTTATTCATCCAAATTTCACGTTGATGAATTACACCTTTACGCATTGCGTCTCTTTCATCGACAGAGAGCATAGATGTCATATCATACGAGAAATCGTAGATCGATAAAAAGAAAGTGATGTGGCTTGTTGATGTGCTTTTCTTGGCAAGTTGGATAGCACGAACTAGAGCAGGTTGCTCATCGTGATTAATGTCTGCGACAACTAAAATTTTGTTATAGATACTCATAACTAAGCCTACTTTTCAGACCGAACATATAAATAATGTAGCGTAGTTATGGAGAGAATAAGAGAAATATAAGAGGTTTTAAGAGAGAAACATGATGTAGCTCATTATTGAACTACATCATTGATATCTAGACTATTCTTTTGAAACGCCAGCAAGTTCCATCAACGCATCGTGATCTTCGATAGTGATATATTTGCCTTTAACGCTCAAGATGTCTGCTTTTTGGAAGCGACCTAAAAGACGGCTAATTGTTTCAACAGTCAAACCAAGGTAGTTACCAATATCGCCACGAGTCATCGTTAGGCGAAACTCACGTGGGCTGAAGCCACGTTGAGAGAAACGAGTAGAAAGGTTGTAAAGGAATGCAGCAAGACGCTCTTCCGCGTTCTTCTTAGAAAGAAGCAGAATCATTTCTTGGTCACCTTTAATCTCATTACTCATCAGACGCATAATTTGCTGACGCAATTTAGGCATTTTTCCTGATAGGTCGTCTAGAATTTCGTATGGAATTTCACATACCATAGAAGTTTCTAACGCTTGTGCGAAACTAGGGTGCATGTCACCAGTAATCGCATCGAAGCCAACAAGATCGCCCGCTAGATGGAATGCAGTAATTTGCTCATCACCTTGCTCGGTAATCGTGTAGCTCTTGATCGTTCCAGAGCGAATAGCGTATAGAGATTTAAGCTCGTCACCGGCTTTAAATAACTCTTGGCCTTTTTGAATAGGCTTTTTTCTCTCAATGATCTGATCAAGTTGATCGAGTTCAGATTCATTCAAAGTAAACGGAATACAGAGCTGGCTAATACTACAATCCTGGCAATGGATCGCACAGCCACCAGACTGAACACGTTTCGTCACAGGCTTTTCAGAAATCATAACAATCTTTCACTATTTGATATACGTCAATATTTTAGCATTCCTTAATCCTAAAGGGTAGTAAAAAAACCGGATTAAAGACGCCGCTATACGGTATAAATAATAAGCTGTAGCGCCATATAACCGGTATAGAAGCCGTAAATGAGGATTAAAATTGCACCAAACTGACGAAATAAGTCAGCTTGTTGCAGTTTTTTGAGGAAATTTGCCCCCATTCCAACCGTGAGCATCGCAGGGAGGGTTCCTAAACCGAAAGCAAGCATGATACCCGCTCCGTTATACCAACTTCCTGATACGGCCGCCCATGTAAGCATAGAATAAACAAGGCCACATGGTAACCACCCCCAAATGAAACCAAATGGTAGAGCGTGACTAGGATGCTTCAATGGTAGAAATGATTTACCGACAGGAGAGATATAGCGCCATAGTTTTTGTCCGACTTTTTCAAAAAACAACAAGCCGAACCACCATTTGCCAATATACAAACCTAAGACGATCATAAAGCCAGCAGCAAATAATCGCAGCCAACCTAGCAGAGCGTTAAAATCGCTTAGCTGACCTATAGAAGAAATTGCACCGCCAATCACACCGCCAATCACGGCATAGCTTAGCAAGCGTCCTAGGTTATAAAGCAGGGGAATGACAGGGGAAGGTTTACTGTTTCCAATTGAAAGAAGCGACGCAATGCCACCACACATTCCCATGCAGTGACCTGCGCCGATCAACCCAACAACAAAGGCTCCGATCCAATCAGGCGTCATCGTTCTTTTTGTCTAAGTTAGTTTGGCTTTCTACGTTAGCTTTCTCGTTCTTAACAGGTTTACTATCAGAATGGTGAAGAGCATTAGTGTCTTCATCAAACAGAATGTTGTGGCCTTGACGCTCAAGGTCTTCAAACTGCTCACTCTTAACTGCCCACAGAAATATACCGACAGCGATGCACACAAGTACGATCGCAATTGGAATAAGTATGTATAAACTTTCCATTATTTACCTTGCTCTTTTAAAAGCCTTAACGAGTTAGACACAACAATAATAGAGCTAGCAGACATGCCAACAACGGCAATGTATGGAGCAACCAAACCCGCTACGGCCAATGGAAGAATAAGTAAGTTATACCCCAACGACCACGCTAAGTTTTCACGGATTATCTTACGCGTTTTAAGCGCTAATGTTCGTGATTTAAGTAATCTATCGAGTTTGTCACCCAATAACACCATATCCGCTGAGGCTTTCGCCACGTCGGTACCGCCGCCCATAGCAACCGAAAGGTGTGCACCTGCAAGAATAGGCGCATCGTTAATACCGTCACCAACCATCATGGTGATGTCACTAGCGTCTCTAGAGTTTAAATAAGCCAGTTTATCTTCCGGCTTCGCGTTAGCAACAATGTCAGTAATGCCGATCTCTTCAGCAACAGGTTTCGCGTTAATCAAAGAATCGCCAGTCAGCAGCGTGGTTTTGATTCCCGCTTCTTTGAATTGCTTAATGAACTCAATACTTTCTTTACGAATCGGGTCTTCATAAGTGAATGTTGCGGTATGTCGACCAGACATCGACAAGTAAATACCATTGCTTTCCGATGTTTGTGCATCACCAAGAATGAATTCACTGCTGCCGATAGCGACTTCTTGTCCATTCCACTCACCAGTGATACCAGAGCCAATTACGTTATTGACAGACTCTACTTCGATATCATCAGAAAGATGAGTCTTGAACGCTTTCGCGATAGGGTGGTTAGCATGTTGCTCTAGGCTCGCCGCTACTTTCAAACAGGTGTCTTTATCAAGTTCTGCGAAGGTTTCAACTTGGCTGATACGAATATCACCCTCGGTCAACGTGCCTGTTTTATCTATGATCAAGTGATTCACTTTGCACAAAGTTTCAAACACATGGCCTTTGCGCAGCAAGATACCGAAATTACCCATACGAGAAGTTGAGCAGGTGATGGCTGTCGGTGTTGCAAGCGATAGAGCACAAGGACATGTCGCAACAAGTACCGAGAGCATAATCCAGAAAGCATCTTCTGGACGTGTTTGGTGCCAGTAAAACCAAGTGCCGAACGAGATAACCAGAATCACAGCAACAAAGTATCGAGCAACCACATCGGCAATCTCAGCGATGCGAGGCTTAGACAGCTGCGCTTCATCCTGAAGGCGAACGATATTGGAAATCACGGAATCAGCTTTAGACGTCATCACTTCCAATTCAAACGATTCATCACCATTCAATGTACCAGCAAATACGGTATCGCCTTCATTCTTAACCACATGAATCGATTCGCCAGTCAGCATCGATTCATCAATATGAACTCTACCAGACAGTACTTTACCATCCGCAGGGATATGCTCACCGGGTAGAACCCGAATCTGGTCGCCGACTTTCAATGTTTTAACTGGAACTTGTTCACCGTCTAATGTTGTCGCCATAGCTGGAACTAGCTTAAGCAGGTTACCACTAGCTGCTGCCGCTTTACGACGCGCGCGCATCTCAAGGAAACGACCAAGCAACAAGAAGAAGGTGAACATCGAGATAGATTCAAAGAACACTTCGCCTTGCTCTGTCACCGTTGCCACTAAACTCGCAACATAGGCAAACAATAGAGCGATCGACACAGGAACATCCATGCCCAAGGTTCGGCCTTTAATACTACGCCAAGCGTTAATATAGAACGGTAATGCTGAGTAGAGCAGTACAGGCGTTGCGAAGATCAAGCTCACCCAACGAAAGTAGCTTTTGAATTCCGGCTCAAGGCTGCCAAAAACTTCGAGATAAAGCGCCACCGCTAGCATCATAACTTGCATAGTCGCTAAACCCGCGACACCAAGACGATAAAGGTAGTTTTTCATCGAACGATGATAAGCGGCTTCTTGTTGGTCAGCCTCGAATGGTGCAGCTTTGTAGCCCAACCTATGAATCGCGGATAGCAACTCGCTTAGTTTAGCCTGAGTGTTGTCCCAACTAAGCAAAGCGCGGTTGGTCGTGGTATTAACACGAATACTCACAACGCCAAGCTTTGAAGAAACTTGCTTCTCAATAAGCCAAGCACAAGCCGCACAAGAGACACCATCTAGTGACAATGTCACCTCAGAGACGTTTTCGGAGTTACGGACGAACTCCAATTGAACATCTTCATTGTCATAGTGACTGAGAGCCAGAAGTTGCTCTGGCACCAGATCGGCTTTTTCAGCCGGAGCAGTACGGTATTGGTAATAAGAGACCAAACCGCTATCTATGATTGTCTGGGCTACGGTTTCGCAACCCGGACAACACATCGGACGAACCGATCCTAAAATTTCTACTTTAAAATCCGTTTCCGCTGGTACATCTTCACCGCAGTGATAACAGGATTCACACATAAGCTTTAATTCGTTAGTTGAGTAGGAGTATCAATAGGGAAGTTCATGCGACCTTGCACTAACCATTCAGAATCATGCGGAGAAAGCTCAATAAACCATGGTCCTTGCATTTCGTGATCCAAAGTCATGGTGTAGTTGCCTTTCGCATCCGCTGTCAGTAGTTGAGTAAAATCGCGGTCAGGCAGTGTTCTGTGAACAAACATTGCGTTAATCGCAGGGAAGTGATCGAGTTTACCTTTCTCAAGAGTAATGATAACTGAGTTACCTTTCTCGTTAACTGAAGCTGAAAGGCCGAGTTCCTTTGCAATATTTACTTTTGAAATGTCGACATTAATGCCTTTTCCTTTTTTATAGTAATCCTCAGTCACTAGGTCTACAGAGTTCTGTGTGAACACAATAACCGTCATGATGGTCCAAATAACTACTGTCGCTGGCAACGCGATTAAGAACCACGGCCAAAACTGTTTATACCAAGGCTTTACCATAAAAAAGATCTCAAAAAAGAATAAAAAGAAGGGGTTATAAAATAAAGGAAAGACAGCCTCTTAGAAAGAGGCTGTTATTGAAATGTTACTTATTATCCGAGTTGCTTAAGCTCCACACGTATGATGAAATCAGTTGTACTTTATCCTCGCCTAGAATGTCTTTCCAAGCAGGCATCACGCCAGAGCGTCCGTACATTACTGTTTCCGTCACAGCAGCGCGAGAGTCGCCAAACAACCAGTCGCGGTCGGTCAGGTCAGGTGCACCTACAGCAGGGTTACCCTTACCATCTGTACCGTGACATGCAGCACATACAACAAAGCGTGCTTTACCAGCTTCAGCTTCACGAGCATTCACACTACGTCCAGAAAGGCTAAGCGTGTAGCTAACCACTTCTTTAACGCCTTGCTCACCAAGTGCATCTTTCCAGCCAGGCATTTGGCCAACACGACCATGCATGATTGTTGTCACGATAGCTTGTGGTTCACCACCATATAGCCATGCGTCATCAGTTAGGTTAGGAAAACCTTTTTGACCACGAGCATCAGAGCCGTGACACTGAGAACAGTTTTGCAAGAATAAACGTTGGCCCACTTTAATTGCGTCAGCATCTGATGCAATGTCAGGGACAGAACGTAAACCATTTTCGTCGTGAGCTAGCTTTTTGAATGCTTCACCAAAATAGGTGTTGGCGTCATCAAGCTCTTTCGCGTACTCGTCTAACTGCTTGTTCGCTTGAGCCGCAGCAATCGAAGAGCGAGACTCTTCAATACTACGAACTTCTTGGTTTGAACTTGTCCACCCTAGTAGACCTTTAAAATTGCCAAGGCCAGGGTAAAGAGCAAGGTAAACCGCTGCAAACACAATCGTACTGATGAAAAGGTATGTCCACCATTTTGGTAGTGGGTTATTAAGCTCACGAATACCATCGTATTCATGGCCCATATCATGACCTTCTTCTACGCCAGTTCGATCTTTAAAACACCAACGAAGCAAGACAGCACAACCAATTAGGGTACCAATCGTAATCGCACTAACCCAGATACTCCAGAATGTACTCATTACTTTGTCACTCCTTGATTTTTAGAACTTGTTGCCGGCTCGTCGTCTGCAAACACTAGGTTCGCATCTTCGTCGAAACGTGATTTACGATTCTTGCCGTATGCCCACCAAACGATGCCGATGAAGCAAGCAAAAACAGTAACAGTCCAAACACTTTGAAATGTAATAATGTCCATAATTATTCCTTATTTCATTGCGTGGCCAAGCGATTGAAGGTAAGCGATGATTGCATCCATCTCTGTTTTTCCTTCAACATCTTGTTTAGCGTTAGCAATTTGTTCGTCTGTGTAAGGAACACCAAATTGATTACGGAAGAGTTCAAGCTTCTGTTGAGTCAATTTGCCATCAAGTACATTCTCAGCAAGCCATGGGAAACCAGGCATGTTTGATTCAGGAACAAGTTCACGAGGGTCGATAAGATGAACACGGTGCCACTCATCAGAGTAACGATCACCAACACGCGCTAGATCTGGACCAGTACGCTTAGAACCCCATAGGAATGGGTGCTCCCAAACGCTTTCGCCCGCTACAGAGTAGTGACCGTAACGTTCAGTTTCAGAGCGGAAAGGACGAATCATTTGGCTGTGACATACGTTACAACCTTCGCGGATATAAATATCACGACCTTCCATTTCCAGAGCAGAGTAAACGCGTAGGTTTTCTACAGGTTCAGTCGTCTGCTTTTGGAAAATAAGAGGGGTAATTTCTACTAAAGCACCAAAACTGATAGCAATAACGATCAAGATCGCCAGTAGGCCAACGTTCTTCTCTACCAACTCATGGCGATTATTTGAATTTGAGCTCATTCTAAATCTCCTTAAGCCGGTTGAGGGATAGCTTTAAGGCTATCTTTAGGTGCAGAAACAGTTTTGTACGTGTTGTATGCCATTAAGAACATACCAGATAGGAAGATGAAGCCCCCTAAGAAACGTACAAAGTAGAACGGGTAAGATGCTTCTACAGATTCAACGAAGCTGTAAGTTAATGTACCGTCAGAGTTAACTGCACGCCACATCAGACCTTGCATCACACCAGAAATCCACATTGCAACAATGTAGAAAACCGTACCAATCGTTGCTAACCAGAAGTGAACATTGATTAGAGATACAGAGTACATACGCTCTTGACCAAATAGTTTAGGAACTAAGTGGTAAACCGAACCGATAGAAACCATCGCAACCCAACCTAGCGCACCAGAGTGAACGTGACCGATAGTCCAGTCCGTGTAGTGAGATAGTGCGTTAACCGTTTTGATTGCCATCATAGGGCCTTCGAAAGTCGACATGCCGTAGAATGATAGAGAAACGATTAGGAAACGTAGGATAGGGTCGTAGCGTAGCTTATGCCACGCACCAGATAGAGTCATAATACCGTTGATCATGCCACCCCAAGATGGAGCAAACAGAACCAAAGACATAACCATACCTAGAGACTGAGTCCAGTCTGGAAGTGCTGTGTAGTGTAGGTGGTGAGGACCAGCCCAAATATACAGAGACACAAGAGCCCAGAAGTGAACAATCGACAAACGGTAAGAGTAAACAGGGCGACCAGCTTGTTTAGGAACGAAGTAATACATCATACCTAGGAAACCAGCTGTCAATAGGAAGCCTACCGCATTGTGTCCGTACCACCATTGCACCATTGCATCGATCGCTCCGGAATAAATCGAGTACGATTTAAACGCAGATACAGGAACAGCCAGGCTGTTAACGATGTGCAACACGGCAACCGTGATGATGAAGGCTCCGAAGAACCAGTTAGCTACATAAATGTGCGATGTCTTACGCTTAATCATGGTTCCGAAGAACACGACCGCATAAGCTACCCACACAAGAGTAATAGCAATATCGATTGGCCATTCAAGTTCTGCGTATTCTTTACCAGAGGTTAAACCTAACGGTAAAGTAATTGCAGCGGACAGGATAATCGCTTGCCAACCCCAAAAGGTAAAGGCTACGAGAGGGCCACCAAAGAGACGCGTCTGACAGGTACGTTGCACAACATAATATGATGTTGCAAACAGCGCACTTGTACCGAACGCAAAAATAACCGCATTAGTATGCAGGGGACGTAAACGACTGTACGTCAGCCACGGCGTATCAAAGTTTAGCTGTGGCCAAACTAATTGAGCGGCAATCAAAACACCAACGCCCATACCGACAATACCCCACAAAATTGTAACGAGGGTAAATTGACGGACGACCGTATAGTTGTAGTTTTGTTCAAGCTGCTTTTCTTGGCTCATTTGCATGCTTCCAATTTCTTATTTACTACACTTTACTTCCAACACGACTCACGTCGTAATGCCACCCAAATTAGAAAAGGAAATTCAGCCTATTCAGAGCTTTATTTCCACTTGCTGATTTTAAAAAAAAGTGGCATTTTCAACGCGACACTATACTTGAATTAACAAATCAATGACAGAGTAGTAACCTTACGCTTGGTCTGGAATTGGATTTTTATTTAAAAACTTTGAACTTTGTAACAAGGAGTAAAGATTATAATGGCGGCACAAAAGCTAACAAAAGGCAGGCTTGTTCAAATTATCGTCATGTTGGTTATTTTAATAGCTGCATTTACTTGGAGAACAGTGACATACGACAATGACGAAACAGTAAACTGTATAATTTCTAAACCTTGCCAAATTACTATTGATAAACATAATGTTTTAATTTCGGGTGATAACCTAGGGTATTCGATCGAAACATCTAAAACTGGTAAATTTATCATTAACTATAATGAGAGCGGAACTCTAGAAGAAAAAGGGGCATCAATTTGGCTGTTACGAACGAACGCTCAGAACTCCTCAATAACGGTTACATTTCCACAACAGATAGCCACACTTTCTGTAAACCTTTCTAAGGAATAACACAGTAACAAGTTAGTCTCGCCTCAATTCTTTTGATAGAAATATGTACTAAGTCAGTGAAATAGATTGTATAAAAGTGTTATAAAGAGAGCATTAATAAAATCTTCCGAGATCTATGAAATTTCTATCAAAAGTCTCTTATTCCCTAGACGATAAAATCGCAGTAGATGAGCTGCTCAGTGGGGTGGCAAACCCTGACGATATTGCCTGTCTTATCTGCTACTGCACCGAAGAGTACTCCACACTTGCTGTGCAGAGATATTTGGTAGATGCGCTCCCGAATACACCAATACATGGCTGCACCACTTGTCACGGTATTATGACCGAAACAGGATTCCATTCAGGCCCTGTGATTGGGATACTCATCATCTATGACTCCGGAATCAATGCCTACGGTACCGGCATCAGTCACTTTGGTGATTCCATAGACCGTAGTACATTCAGCGCCATCGATAAAGCATTAAAGAACGCCAACCGAGAAGGTGAAATACCCGATCTTATCTTGCTCCATTCCACCCCAGGAAATGAAGAGAAGGTGATGGCGGCCATCGATAACAAATTTGGCACAGAGGTGCCGATTATTGGTGGAAGCGCAGCAGACAATCAAGTGTCTGGAAATTGGAGTATCTTTACCGAAGAAGCTCTTGCTATTAATGGCGTCTCTTTAACGGTGTTTTTTGCGTCACAATCCATCTATTCATCTTTTAGCGCCGGTCATACACCCACTCAGTATTCAGGCACCGTCACCAAAGTAAGAAATCGAATATTGTTAGAGATCGACCATAGGCCAGCGACCACCGTTTATAATGAATGGACTAATTTTCATTTAGGTGGCAGTGATGATGGGTATATTTTTGAAAAGTCGACAGTTTATCCATTAGGCCGAAAGGTCGGCTCTTCTTACGACTACCCATATTTCAAGTTGTCGCATTCGATCAGAGAAACTGAGTGTAACGGTATCGAGTTGTTCACTGATATCAATGAAGGTGACACCATCTATTTGATGCAAGGCTCTAAGCAACAACTTATCAGCCGTGCCGCTAACATCATTCATTCGTCTTACTATAATGATATGGATCTTGAAGAAAAATTAGGGGCGATCAACATATTCTGTGCAGGACCAATGCTGCACCTAAAACAAGATATGGATGAGGTTTGTGACCAAATCAATCACGCACTTGGTGGGCTTCCATACATATGTCCATTTACGTTTGGTGAGCAAGGCAGACTCTCTGGTGGTGAGAATGCGCACGGAAATTTGATGGTATCGTCTGCAACGTTTTATAGGCTGAAAAAGTAATGGATACTGAAGACCAGGAAGCGCTGCAAGAAGCTCGTATTGAACTCCAAAAACTAAAGGTCCGTGAACGTAAATTAGCTGAAGAGAATAGGGTGATCCTATCGACTATCTCTGCGATCAGTAAGGCGAGTAACATATCTGAAATATTTTCTAGTCTCGAATTCGCACTCAAAAAATACATAAAGTTTGATGATTTTATTGTGGTATCAAGAGTAGGGAATGAAGGTAGTTTCAAAACCCTGTTAACCAATAACAAAGTATTCGAACAAATGAATTGGACAGATTGTGGCAAGCTATCGCGAGTCATTAATGGAGAATGTGCCATTCTTTTTGAACCCAAATCTCTGGGTGAATTCAGCACTTTGCATCCCATTATCCTAGACCAAATTAACTCCGTACTGATTACTGGTATTGATAGCGGGCTAACACAATCCGTTATCATCTTTATCCATTCCAATACCAAACACTTTAGTATTGAAACCAAAGCCACTCTAAACCGATTTCGACCGCTGATTGAGCGTGCTGTTTTCGATATTGAAAACAAAGAAAAACTTGAAGCGACAGTCCGAGAACGTACAGCAGAACTCGTAGCAGCAAGAAAAGACGCAGAAAGAGCCAACAAAGCCAAATCTGAATTCTTAGCAATGATGAGTCATGAGTTAAGAACGCCGCTAAACGCTACCATAGGCTTAATCGACACGCTAAAGTCCACACCGCTGAATGATGAACAACAGTCTATATTGTTAAATATGAGTACATCATCTGAACTCCTATTGGCGATCATCAGTGATGTATTGGACTTTTCAAAGATTGAATCTGGATGCTTCTCGTTGGCTCCTCAATGGAGCAACGCAAGAGACACTGTAACTTTTGTTTTATCTGAACAAAAGAAGATAGCAGACGATAAAGGGTTGTCGTTAACCCTAACTAGCGACATTCCAGAAGGTGAACTACATTACATCGACCCAAGTCGCTTAGCACAGATCCTTTTTAATCTCATTGGTAACGCAATTAAGTTCACTGAACACGGGCATGTACATGTTTCTATTACATACCAGCACAGCTCATTTCGTATTAGCGTAGAAGACACAGGAATTGGCATCAGCTCGCAGCAACTTTCGTCGTTATTCAGTCCATTCGTGCAAGCCGATAGCACAATCACACGTAGGTTTGGTGGCACCGGCTTAGGTTTAGCAATAACAAAACGACTAGTAGAACTGATGCGCGGGCGTATATCGGTCGAAAGTGAGCCAGGAAAAGGCTCGAAATTTGAAGTGCAGTTACCAGTCCTAACGAGAGTGACGAACAATCAAGATCATGCTGCAGAAGATAAATACTCGCAAGTTCCAAGAACCCGTTATTCAGTGTTAGTTGTTGAAGACAACCCAACCAATCAGATGGTGATTCAATTGATCCTTGCGCGGCAAGGCCACGAAGTTTTCATCGCAAGCAACGGTGAAGAAGCCATTGGCTTTGTAGAAAGAGGTAATGATCCGATAGACATTATCTTGATGGATGTGTCGATGCCAGTCATGGACGGAATAACCACAACCAAATACATGAGAGACGCAAACATCAAAACACCAATCGTCGCGCTAACGGCACACACATCAGTAGAAGATAAATTTTCTTGTTTAGATGTCGGTATGAATGATTTCATTACCAAACCTGTAAGAACCAAAGAGATCATTGAAGCAATTGATAGGTTAATGCTTGAAGTCTAATAAACGTATTCTTAATCGAAGATTAGGAAATATGTTTATTAGGTATTTTATGGTAAATAGACTTACTGTTAAATAGAACGTCAGTTTGGTAGTCAAACAAGAGGCAGGGCATCACACAAAGATACCTGCCTTATAAACATCGAAACCAATTTAACATAATATACATAATACGCACTGTTAGCTTTTAGAAAGCCAAACAATACAAACTTCGTTTGTTGCTCCTTTATGCTCTACAAGCAAGCTTATAGCAGCAGAAAGCGAGCTTAACCATAAAACCATAATACGCACTTAGGACAATTGATTAAACGCCCAAATGGCAGAAATCAAAAAAGCAATATGACTTAATAAATCACCAACCGTTAATGATAAACCCAAATCAACCACTTAACACCTCCAGTAAAACTATAACCACCCAGAACCTCTCAACAAAGCCTAACCAAGCTTTAAAAGCGCTTAGCAGTATAAAGGATTTAGTTTATCTCAGCCCACGCTAATTAAATTAGCACAGGCACATAACTCTAGTATTAGATCAAAAGACTCGCTACGCTCATTCTGTCCCTGCGGGGCAAGCCGTCACCAGTGACGGGCTATTTTTGTCACCATACCCCTCAAAGACTCCTTCATCATACATACGCTCATAATCCTCTTCATTGATTTCAACAAAATCAAGATCATCATATAGAGCACACAATTCATGGTGCATTCGCTCGTAAGGAAGCATAGCTTCAAAATAATACCACCCAACACCTACAACAAAAGCCGCGACATAGAAAGACGAATAATATTCATAATACACTTTCATTTAAATCAACCCTTTACTTGGAAGTTTCGACAATCATCTTCAAGACCAATTTGCCAAAAATCATAACACCGTGGACATTGCTCTTCATAGAGGTAGATTTGATTGTCGGAAATGTATTCAGTACAAATGAAGTCAATATCACCACACTGAGGACAGCAATCGCGACGTTTAAAAGAATGAGTTCTATTTTGAATTTTCATGTTACACCGCCTTATAACCATGCGTAAGAGCCGAAGCTGTCACACCATCGCGACGGTTAAAGTGTCTATCAAGTGCTAAACATAAATCATCGAGGTGCATGGCCATCATCGGTGTTGATGGACCCTTTTTATCATAGAAGATCACAACGGAGTCATCGACACGACTTTTGGAGTCTGGAGAGTTACGCTCCAGAACAGACACACGTTTAACCATATCGTAAGGCATCAAGCGTCTAGGGATTGGAGGCTCAGCACTATCTAACTTAGCGCGTTTAAGCCCTAATTCACCCGCAAAGTAACGAACAGAGGCAGGTTGACGACCTAGCTTTTTAGCTAAGGTTTCAATATCAAGTATCCAATAGTTTTGTTTTAAATAATCAACATCTTCCTTAGATAAGCCTTTGAAACGCTTAAGGTTAAGCTTTCTAACCTGACTTTCAACTGAAGATAGAGTACGATCAAGCTTTCGGGCAACTGTAGAAAGGCTTTCCCCTGCAAAGAATAACTCTTCTAAACGGCGAGTATCTTCCTGTACCCAGGTCTTCCTAGCTGCCTTAGGTCTAGACTTTTCAACAACTTGAACTGAACTATCAGAAACTTGAGGTAAACGCACAAGTAAATCCGAAAAAGAACAATCTTGATTAACATCTTGAGATAAAAATGAGCCGTCCACTGTAGCCCCCTAGCCTTTATTTTAAGTATGAAAGACCCTAGCCCCCCAAATATAAATAAGCCGAAAACAGGGAAGCTAAAGCGATAAAATTAATGATTTCTTGATGCAAATTATTGCTTCAAAGAGGAAGAGAAATGCTTTTTGATTTCATCATCAACAGGAATCAACCTGTTAACAATTGCCCCTGATAATGGATCATTCAAATTCAAACCAAGTTCAACTTCATACTCACGACGAGGAACAAGAGCGCCCGTCTCCTCAAGCATTTCAGCATAAGATCGGTCAATCATAAGCGGCTGGTCATATTTCTGATTTACATCACCAGACTCCCCAAAAGTACGACGTTTATAATTATCAGTATCGACAGTACGAAGAGGACGAGAAATATTTAATTGAGCTTGTTCACCACCAAAAGCAGTCCAAACAAAATCGATACCCAATACAAAAATACGTGTAGCCATAATTACTCCAAAGAATTTATTAATTTCTGATGCATAGAGGGATAAGACAAAACGGAATCATCACGAAGTAAAGACGTAACCACCCTTTCAAAATCTCCCTCATAAAGCTCAAGCAGAGAATTTACCAAGCGACCATATTGACGCTTAGCCCAGTACGAGGCCGAAAGCACATCACAAGCGACACGCTTACGACCCTTAGATTTACTAACAACGGGTTTAACATCAGTAGAAACAATCGAAGCAGCATATTGATTCAAGCCAATGAAATGACCGATAGGATTTAAAAGAACGTCAGTGGTGTATTTCTTGAGTTCAACCTCAGAGCGATACCACGAAAAATTATCAGACTTGATATTACGTTCTAATTTTTTGTTATAGATACGCCAGTAAACAAGCGATTGACGAGAGCCGATGTCACGTTCTTCACGAGTAAAAACCTTGTTACCAGACGAGTCATATTGAAACTCATCACCGATTTTCACTTTAGGACTAAAGCCCCTAGAGCGTTTAAAACCACCAAGAAGCGCAGCACGTTCCGCGGCCTCGCAAGTATGAACACCGTCATAATCATCAAAAGCCAAATCAATTCGAGCTAGGTTTTTAACGCAAAGCACCGTAGAAAGCCAATGGTGCAAGAAGTGACAAGAACGACTAGAAAACAGGTACTTACAACCATGAGCAGGTATCTGAAAGTGAACGGTATCCCTATTCCCTCCTATCCCAACCTGACCGCAATAATCATCCCCCGAATCAGATGTTAGAACGAAAGAATCCTCATAAAACTGGAAGCCTTTACCACGAACAGAGCCATAGCTAAACCCTAAGACATATTGAATAAAGCGTCTTAAAGTCTCTTCAAGGTACTCAGTGTAAACCGACTGAAAATAACGATTGTAAGCTTCAATTTCTTCAAAAGTTTTAGCGGTATGAGCGTTAAAAACGGGTTCGTCAGGAAAGTGAATACCGGAATAAGGCGCGTCTTTTTTACAGTGACGAAAATCTGAAAGTTTCACCGTAAAGCTAAGGTAATCAACAATCACAGGTGATTGCTCGTAGTCCTCAATGAAAGTGAACTCTTCTGGTGAATGCTTTACGAACTCAGGTTGAAGACCTGATTTTCTAGGGCGATAAACATGTTTAGGGGAAACCTTATAAGGATGCTTACGCTTAAAAACATCAGGGGCATCAACTGAAACCTGATTAAGAAAGGCAGAGCCACAAACAGGACAACAAACCCTAAGAGATTCCTCGTAGATATGACCGCAATCAATACAAGCGCGACTCACAACTGAACCCCCATGATTGAAATACGTTCCTGATAAGTTGTATCTGTAATATCGACAAACTCGAATTCTAAGAACTCAGATTCACACCAAGACTGCAAATTACGGAAAGACTTGAACACATCCCACTCACCGCACACATAAACCGAGACGGACGAATCAGGCAAAATGTCGTAGTAAATCTTTTCCATGAGTAAGTTTCTTAGAATCTAATTAATTATTTAATGCGTGAAACTTAAATACTTAGATTCTAACTGTCAACAAATATTAGAATCTAAGCTTATAATATTTTAGAAAATGATAGCTAAGGATCAAAAATGGCAACTAAACACATAAAAGATTCAACATGGATAAAAGTAGAAAAGATGACAGTGAAAGCTGTTATCGAAACAAGAACGAGCATCAAAGAAACAGAAATGCTAGATTTCTTGATCAACTTAGGGCTAGAAAAACTAGATGAAGATGATTTCAAAAAGATAAAAAAACAAAGATAGAATTTGTAGATCTAACAAAGTGGTCATGGAGAGAACTTAGCTAAAAAGCAAAAGACAAAATCAAGAGAAAAAGCGGTGAAGGCTGATAGTTAGGTGAAAAGTACCCCCGTAGTACAAGACGGGGGTTTTAATCAAAACTCGCATCGAGACATATCATGCATCCCCCACAGGCTGCGCCTGTAGAGGACGCACGATACGGCCAGACGCTCATAAAAAAAACAAAGCCCAAGTCATATATCTCCATCCTCAATCCTCCGTTTCAGTCTTCAACGTCGTCAATCGTCAGAGATAGATTGACCAAGGCTAAAAAGGAATAAAGGCAAAAGGACATTTCATTAAACAACAAACTCGCTACGCTCGAACACTGGCGCGCTACGCTTGCGAATACAGAGGCGATTCAGTGCGCATTGTGCAAATTATGTTACGGGTTAACTTCTAACAACGATTTTCCTAACGGGCATCAAAAAGGCCAGACAAGCTGGCCTCCTCATTGAGCATGTTACTCGCCCACGTTCTTATTCAGTTAAGCAAAGCAAACCCTCAACATAATTCATACCCATAATACGCACTGAGCGTTATCGTTTCTGGATAGCGTAGCCAAACGCATATATCGACCTTTCATCATGCGAACCACGGCTTTTGCACACACCATAGCAATCTAAACACATAGATAACCGAGGCGAATATTCCTTAGGAACAAATATATAATAGTTGTCCTGAGGCAACTCCAGCTCCCAACCAAGCAAATCGCCATTTTCATCATTCGAAATATAAACTGGAAATGTGAAAACGGAACGCCGAAAGTCATAACGACAAGAGCATAAATATAAATGTTTTGCCTTTAAAACGTGGCTTGGTAGAACTATCAAGATACAGATTCCTTCTGGATGTTATCTAGCTGCTCTTGAGCTTTAATCTGTGGGTAGATTCGAATGAAGCTCAGCATGCTCTGTAATGTCTCAATTTCTTCCATCATATGGAATGTTAATTTGTCGCCTATTTCTTCGGTGTAAGCTCCAGAATTTAAGAACGTAGACATGTTGTGAAGATCATTAACCTTGTCGGAAACATCCGTTAGCGTGTACTCTTGGAAACTCATAATTAACTCTCATATAGTTGATTGTGATAGAAGCCCGTAGCTGTTCTAGCAGTTACGGGCTTTGTTATTAGTGCTTAATGGAATCGGCTCTAAATGGATTTGAA
>NZ_JBFSTC010000018.1:0-65398 GCF_041466605.1 Vibrio sp. 10N.247.310.17
AAGGCGGCCGTCACACTCCTTTCTTCAAGGGTTACCGTCCACAGTTCTACTTCCGAACAACTGACGTAACAGGCGATATCACTCTACCTGAAGGCGTAGAAATGGTAATGCCAGGTGACAACGTTCAAATGACTGTTGAGCTAATCGCTCCAATCGCAATGGACGAAGGTCTACGTTTCGCAATCCGCGAAGGTGGCCGTACAGTTGGTGCTGGTGTTGTAGCTAAAATCTTTGCATAAGATTTGACGAACCACTAGTAAAAAGGGCATCATTTGATGCCCTTTTTCTGCGCTGAAAAAAGAGTTGGGTGTTTTGACATCAATTTTAACTCTTAGCAAAGAATTAAACGGTCTTTTTAACTAAAATGACTGTTAGATGTGTTGTTTTGCAACGCAAAGGAATGTGCCCTGCAACAGCGGGGTTATTGTCGTCTATATTTAAGACTTATCACAGGTTGGTTTTATGAAAGCAAACGCTGAAACTCCTGATAGCTCAGGTGCAGCAGATACAATGAAGTGGGTAGTCGCTTTTGTACTGTTGGCTGCTGCTGTTGTGGGTAATTACCTGTATGGTGAATTGTCTGTTGTAATTCGCGCTGCAGGTGTAGTTGTGCTGATTGCTGCCGCACTAGGCGTTGCAGCAACAACAACTAAAGGTAAAGCTGCGATCGATTTTGCAAAAGAATCTCGTATGGAGATTCGTAAAGTTGTTTGGCCTACTCGCCAAGAAACTATGCAAACTACATTGATCGTTTTAGCTGTATGTATTGTTATGTCTCTAGTGCTTTGGGGAATTGACGGCATTATGGTCCGTTTAGTTTCTCTAGCAACTGGAGTGTAGAGGGTTCTGATTCATGAGTGAAGCTCCAAAAAAACGTTGGTATGTAGTTCAAGCCTTTTCTGGCTATGAAGGTCGTGTATCTCAATCGTTACGCGAACATATTAAAATGCACGACATGGAAGAATTCTTTGGTGACGTTTTAGTACCTACTGAAGAAGTAGTGGAAATGCGTGCAGGTCAACGCCGTAAAAGCGAACGTAAGTTCTTCCCTGGCTACGTATTAGTGCAAATGATCATGAATGATGAATCATGGCACTTAGTACGCAGCATTCCTCGTGTTATGGGCTTCATTGGTGGTACCTCTGATCGTCCTGCACCAATCACTGACAAAGAAGCTGATGCTATCTTGAACCGTCTAGAGAAAGCGAGCGAGTCTCCACGTCCTAAGACAATGTTCGAAGCGGGTGAAGTGGTTCGTGTGAACGATGGTCCGTTTGCTGATTTCAACGGTACAGTTGAAGAAGTAGATTACGAGAAAAGCCGCATTAAGGTATCTGTATCGATCTTTGGTCGTGCAACACCGGTTGAGCTTGAATTTGGTCAAGTTGAAAAGCTGGACTAAAACTCTAACTTTTGAACAAGCTGTGGATAAATACTTCATAAGTTGTTCAAAATAAAAGAGTATAAAAAACCACCTTTTTAGGGTTGTTAAAGGCGCGAATTATGATTATAATTTCGCGCCTTTTTACTTCTATCGAAGTAAGAAAGAGTTAATTGAAATTAAGGGGAGCTTGCCTCAGGGCTAGCGTATGTACCCAAAAATTAGGAAATATCATGGCTAAGAAAGTTGAAGCTTATATCAAACTGCAAGTTGCAGCTGGTATGGCAAACCCAAGTCCACCGGTTGGTCCTGCTCTAGGTCAACACGGCGTGAACATCATGGAATTCTGTAAAGCGTTCAACGCAAAAACAGAATCTGTTGAGAAAGGTCTACCTACTCCAGTAGTAATTACTGTTTACAACGACCGTTCTTTCACGTTCGTAACTAAGACTCCACCTGCTGCTGTTCTTCTTAAGAAAGCTGCTGGCGTTAAGTCTGGTTCAGGTCGTCCAAACACTGAGAAAGTTGGTACTGTAACTGACGCTCAAGTTCAGGAAATCGCAGAAACTAAAGCTGCTGATATGACTGGTGCTGACATCGAAGCAATGAAGCGTTCTATTGCTGGTACTGCTCGTTCAATGGGCCTAGTGGTAGAGGGATAAGATCATGGCAAAACTTACTAAGCGTATGCGCGTAATCCGCGACAAAGTTGAAGTAACTAAAGAATACGAAATCAACGAAGCTGTTGCTCTTCTTAAAGAACTAGCTACTGCTAAATTCGTTGAGTCTGTAGATGTTGCTGTTAACCTAGGCATTGATGCTCGTAAATCTGACCAAAACGTACGTGGCGCAACTGTGCTACCTCACGGTACTGGCCGTGACATCCGCGTTGCTGTGTTCACTCAAGGTGCAAACGCAGAAGCAGCTAAAGCAGCTGGCGCAGATATCGTTGGTATGGAAGATCTTGCTGAGCAAGTGAAAAAAGGCGAAATGAACTTCGACGTTGTTGTTGCTTCTCCTGATGCAATGCGTGTTGTTGGTCAACTAGGTACAATCCTAGGTCCACGCGGCCTTATGCCAAACCCTAAAGTTGGTACTGTAACTCCTAACGTTGCTGAAGCGGTTAAGAACGCTAAAGCTGGTCAGGTTCGTTACCGTAACGACAAGAACGGTATCATCCACACTACTATCGGCAAAGCATCTTTCGAAGCTAACCAGCTTCAAGAGAACCTAGAAACACTTCTAGTTGCTCTTAAGAAAGCTAAGCCTTCTTCAGCGAAAGGTACTTTCCTGAAGAAAGTAAGCATCTCTACTACAATGGGTGCTGGTGTTACTGTTGATCAAGCTAGTCTTGACACTCAAGCAAACTAATTTGCTTCGGCGCAGATTTAGTGTATACTTTTGCGCCTAATATTTGTGGTTGGGTGATTTTTGAAGCAATTCAGGTCATCCGTCCCAAGACCGTAGGCGCTGTACTCTTCGGAGATATGGCTTAATAAAACCTACGTAGGCGATGTTGTGGTTTGAAGTGAATTTATTCATTTTTAAATAACATCGTAAACGCTCATTACATTTTGTATGAGTGCTGTAATCACAACCAGAGGTTAATCCAAATGGCTTTAAATCTTCAAGACAAAAAAGCAATTGTTGCTGAAGTCAACGAAGCTGCCAGTGGTGCACTTTCTGCAGTTGTAGCTGATTCTCGTGGCGTTACTGTTGGCGCAATGACTTCTCTACGTAAACAAGCTCGCGAAGCGGGTGTTTACATGAGAGTTGTTCGTAACACACTAGCACGCCGTGCGATTCAGGGTACAGACTACGAGTGTCTAACAGACACTTTCACTGGTCCAACTCTGATCGCATTCTCTAATGAGCACCCAGGTGCTGCAGCGCGTCTTTTCAAAGACTTCGCAAAAGAGAATAAAGATTTCGAGATCAAAGCTGCTGCATTTGAAGGCGCAGTTACTGATGCTGAAGTACTAGCGACACTACCAACTTACGACGAAGCTATCGCACGCCTAATGATGTGCATGAAAGAAGCTTCTGCTGGCAAGCTGGTTCGTACTATCGCTGCTGTTCGCGACCAAAAAGAAGAAGCTGCGGCTTAAGCCTTGCTTTTCACTGGTTGCTATTTAAACTTATTGTTGACTTAAAAGAGAATTGTTATGTCTATTACTAACGAGCAAATCCTAGACGCAGTTGCAGAAATGTCTGTAATGCAAGTTGTTGAGCTTATCGAAGCTATGGAAGAGAAATTCGGTGTTACTGCTGCTGCTGCAGTTGTAGCTGGTGGTGCTTCTGCTGAAGCTGCTGCTGAGCAAACTGAATTCGACGTAATCCTAACTGCTGCTGGCGCTAACAAAGTACAAGTTATCAAAGCTGTACGTGGCGCAACTGGCCTAGGTCTTAAAGAAGCTAAAGGTCTTGTAGACTCAGCTCCTGCAGCGCTTAAAGAAGGCGTTGACAAAGCTGAAGCTGAAGCTCTTAAAGCACAGCTAGAAGAAGCTGGCGCTTCTGTTGAAGTTAAGTAATTATTACTTAATTTCTTAGCCGCAAGGCTAATGGCTGGTGGTTTATTAACCACCGGCCTTTTTGCGCTGTAGGGCTATGACGAAATTTCCGCTGTTTAACCGTCATAATCCAAGCAAAAAAACAGTCATTTTTTCGAAATGATTGTTCACTACAGTAAACAGCTGTTTGTCACCGCCCCCTCTGAAGAGTGTTTTGGGTGGTTTGGGTCACTTATCAGCGAGCTGAGGAACCCCATGGTTTACTCTTATACCGAGAAAAAGCGCATCCGTAAGGATTTTGGTACTCGTCCACAAGTTTTGGACATTCCATACCTGTTATCGATCCAGCTTGATTCTTTCGACAAATTCATCGAACAGGATCCTGAAGGTCAATACGGTCTTGAAGCTGCTTTCCGTTCTGTATTTCCAATTCAGAGCTACAACGGCAATTCTGAGCTGCAATACGTTAGCTACCGTCTTGGTGAGCCAGTTTTTGACGTTAAAGAATGTCAAATCCGCGGTGTTACTTACTCAAAGCCACTACGCGTAAAACTACGTCTAGTTATCTTTGATCGAGATGCACCAGCAGGTACTGTAAAAGACATTAAAGAACAAGAAGTCTACATGGGCGAAATTCCGCTTATGACAGACAATGGTACTTTCGTAATTAATGGTACCGAGAGGGTTATCGTATCCCAGCTGCACCGAAGCCCAGGCGTGTTCTTCGACAGTGATAAGGGTAAGACCCACTCATCAGGTAAAGTTCTTTATAACGCACGTGTAATTCCTTACCGTGGCTCATGGTTAGACTTTGAGTTCGATCCTAAGGATAACTTATTCGTACGTATCGACCGTCGTCGTAAGCTACCAGCATCGATTATCCTTCGTGCACTTGGTAAATCGACTGAAGAGATCCTAGATCTGTTCTTCGACAAAGTGAACTTCGAAGTGAAAGACCAAACTCTACTTATGGAGTTGGTTCCTGATCGTCTACGTGGTGAAACTGCGTCATTCGACATCGAAGCAAACGGCAAAACTTACGTTGAGACTGGTCGTCGTGTAACTGCTCGCCATATCCGTCAACTTGAAAAAGATGGCGTTGAGCACATCGAAGTACCAGTAGAGTACATCGTTGAAAAGATTGCTGCGAAAGATTACATCAACGAAGCAACTGGCGAGATCATCGTTGGCGCAAACCAAGAGATTAGCCTAGAAGCACTTGCTAACCTGTCTCAAGCAGGTCACAAGACTCTAGAAGTGCTGTTCACGAATGACCTAGACCATGGTCCATTCATGTCAGACACTCTACGTGCGGATAGCACAGTAGATCGCATCTCTGCATTGGTAGAAATCTACCGCATGATGCGTCCTGGCGAGCCACCAACGAAAGAAGCTGCAGAATCATTGTTCGAAAGCCTATTCTTCTCTGAAGATCGTTACGACCTATCAACTGTAGGCCGTATGAAATTCAACAGCTCTATCGAGCGTGAAGAAGAAGAAGAGCGCGGTACTCTGGATGAATCAGACATCATCGAAGTGATGAAGAAACTGATTGGTATCCGTAACGGCATTGGTGAAGTGGACGATATCGACCACCTTGGCAACCGTCGTATCCGTTCTGTAGGTGAAATGGCAGAAAACCAATTCCGTGTTGGTCTAGTTCGTGTAGAACGTGCCGTTAAAGAACGTTTAAGCCTTGGTGACCTTGATGCAATCATGCCTCAAGATCTTATCAACGCTAAGCCGATCTCTGCTGCAGTTAAAGAATTCTTTGGCTCTTCACAGCTTTCACAGTTTATGGACCAAAACAACCCATTGTCAGAAGTTACGCACAAGCGTCGTATCTCTGCTTTAGGTCCTGGTGGTCTTACTCGTGAGCGCGCAGGCTTCGAAGTACGTGACGTTCACGTAACTCACTACGGTCGTCTATGTCCGATCGAAACGCCTGAAGGTCCAAACATCGGTCTAATTAACTCGCTATCTGCATTTGCACGTTGTAACGATTACGGTTTCCTAGAAACTCCGTACCGTCGTGTAGTAGATGGTGTAGTAACAGAAGAAGTTGATTACCTGTCTGCAATCCAGGAAGGTCAATTCGTAATCGCGCAAGCAAACACCATTCTTACTGAAGAAGGTACGTTTGCAGATGAGCTAATCACAGCTCGTCAAAAAGGTGAATCTGGTCTTCACCCACGCGATCACGTTGACTACATGGACGTTGCGACAAACCAAGTAGTATCTATCGCTGCTTCGCTTATCCCGTTCCTAGAACACGATGATGCGAACCGTGCATTGATGGGTGCCAACATGCAACGTCAAGCTGTACCAACACTGAGAGCTGATAAGCCTCTAGTAGGTACGGGTATCGAACGTAACATCGCAGTTGACTCTGGTGTTACAGCGGTTGCTAAACGTGGTGGTCAAGTTCAGTCTGTTGACGCTTCTCGTATCGTAGTTAAGGTTAACGAAGATGAATTGGTACCTGGCGAAGCTGGTATCGATATCTACAACCTGACTAAGTACACGCGTTCGAACCAAAACACATGTATTAACCAACGTCCAACTGTACTTCCTGGTGAACCAGTTGCACGCGGCGATGTTCTTGCTGACGGTCCTTCAACAGACCTTGGTGAACTAGCTCTTGGCCAAAACATGCGTATCGCATTCATGCCTTGGAACGGTTACAACTTCGAAGACTCGATCTTAGTATCTGAGCGCGTAGTTCAAGAAGACCGTTTCACGACAATCCACATTCAAGAATTATCTTGTGTGGCTCGTGATACTAAGCTGGGTTCTGAAGAGATCACAGCTGATATTCCAAACGTAGGTGAGTCTGCTCTGTCTAAACTAGACGAGTCAGGTATCGTTTACATTGGTGCTGAAGTTAAGGGTGGCGACATCCTAGTTGGTAAAGTAACCCCTAAAGGTGAAACTCAACTGACTCCTGAAGAGAAGCTACTACGTGCTATCTTCGGTGAGAAAGCATCTGATGTTAAAGATACTTCTCTACGTGTACCAAACTCTGTTTCGGGTACTATCATCGATGTACAAGTCTTTACTCGCGATGGCGTAGAGAAAGACAAACGTGCACTTGAAATCGAACAGATGCAGCTTAAAGAAGCTAAGAAAGATCTAACTGAAGAGTTCCAAATTCTTGAGGGTGGCCTTCTTAACCGTGTTAAAGCTGTACTTCTGTCTGGTGGTTACTCTGAAGCTAAGCTTGATACTATCGGTCGTAAGCAATGGCTAGAGCAAGTTCTAGAAGACGATGCGCTACAAACACAGCTTGAGCAACTTGCTGAGCAGTGGGATGAGCTAAAAGCAGACTTCGATAAGAAGTTTGAAACTAAGCGTCGTAAAATCACTCAAGGTGATGATCTAGCACCTGGCGTTCTTAAGATTGTTAAAGTTTACCTAGCGGTTAAACGTCGTATCCAGCCTGGTGATAAGATGGCCGGTCGTCACGGTAACAAAGGTGTAATCTCTAAGATTAACCCTGTTGAAGACATGCCATACGATGAGAAAGGTCAGCCTGTAGACATCGTACTTAACCCGCTGGGTGTACCATCGCGTATGAACATTGGTCAGATCCTAGAAGTTCACTTAGGTTTGGCTGCGAAAGGTATCGGTGACAAGATCAACCAAATGGTTAAGGAACAACAAGAACTGCATAAGTTCCGTGAGTTCCTACAGAAGGTTTACGATCTTGGCGATACTCGTCAGAAAGTTGATATTGCTGAACTGTCTGATGATCAAGTTCGTACACTGATCAAGAACCTACGTGGCGGTCTACCGATTGCTACACCTGTGTTCGACGGTGCTTCTGAGTCTCTAATCAAAGAACTACTTAAACTGGGTGATCTGCCAGAATCTGGTCAGCTTAAACTGTTTGATGGGCGTACTGGTGATTCGTTTGAGCGTCCTGTAACTGTTGGTTACATGTACATGCTGAAACTGAACCACTTGGTTGATGACAAGATGCATGCTCGTTCAACTGGTTCTTACAGCCTAGTAACTCAGCAACCACTTGGTGGTAAAGCTCAGTTCGGTGGTCAGCGTTTCGGTGAGATGGAAGTATGGGCACTAGAAGCATACGGTGCTGCATATACTCTACAAGAAATGCTAACAGTTAAGTCGGATGACGTTAACGGCCGTACTAAGATGTACAAGAACATCGTAGATGGTAACCATAGCATGGAACCTGGCATGCCAGAGTCGTTCAACGTACTGTTGAAAGAGATTCGCTCGCTAGGTATCAACATCGAGCTAGAAGACGAAGAGTAATCCCTCTTTTTTATAAAGAAGATTGGATTACTTGGTAAAGGGGGCTCACTTTAGTCGGTGAGCTCCTTTAACTCCTTACAGGAGCTGAACGTGAAAGACTTATTAAACTTTCTAAAAGCACAGCATAAGACCGAAGAATTTGATGCAATCAAAATCGGTCTATCTTCACCAGACACGATCCGTTCGTGGTCTTTTGGTGAAGTTAAAAAGCCAGAAACAATTAACTATCGTACGTTCAAACCTGAACGTGATGGTCTGTTCTGTGCACGTATTTTTGGTCCAGTTAAAGACTACGAATGTCTTTGTGGCAAATACAAGCGCCTGAAGCACCGTGGTGTTATCTGTGAGAAGTGTGGCGTTGAAGTTACACAAACTAAAGTTCGTCGTGACCGTATGGGCCACATCGAGCTTGCTTCACCAGTTGCTCACATCTGGTTCCTAAAATCACTACCGTCTCGTATCGGTCTACTAATGGATATCCCTCTGCGTGATATCGAACGTGTTCTTTACTTCGAAATGTACGTAGTAACTGAACCGGGTATGACTGATCTAGAAAAATCTCAGATGCTTACTGAAGAAGAGTATCTGGATCGTCTAGAAGAGTGGGGTGACGAATTCACTGCTAAGATGGGTGCTGAAGCGATCAAAGATCTGCTTTCAACAATGGACCTTCATCAAGAAGTGGAAGAAATGCGCGAAGAGTTGGAAACAACTAACTCTGAAACTAAGCGTAAGAAAGTTACTAAGCGTTTGAAGCTAGTTGAAGCGTTCATTTCGTCAGGCAACAAGCCTGAGTGGATGATCCTGACTGTACTTCCAGTGCTACCGCCAGATCTACGCCCTCTAGTACCACTAGATGGCGGTCGTTTTGCGACTTCTGATCTGAACGACCTTTACCGTCGTGTGATCAACCGTAACAACCGTTTGAAGCGTCTTCTAGAGCTAGCGGCTCCAGACATCATCGTACGTAACGAAAAGCGTATGCTGCAAGAGTCTGTTGATGCCCTTCTAGATAACGGTCGTCGCGGTCGTGCGATCACGGGTTCTAACAAGCGTCCTCTGAAATCTCTTGCTGATATGATCAAGGGTAAACAAGGTCGTTTCCGTCAGAACCTTCTAGGTAAACGTGTAGACTATTCTGGCCGTTCTGTAATCACAGTTGGTCCATACCTTCGTCTACATCAGTGTGGTCTTCCTAAGAAGATGGCACTTGAGCTATTTAAGCCGTTCATCTACAGCAAGCTAGAAACTCGTGGCATGGCTACGACAATCAAAGCTGCTAAGAAAATGGTAGAGCGCGAAGAAGCGATCGTTTGGGATATCCTAGACGAAGTTATCCGTGAACACCCAGTACTGCTTAACCGTGCACCTACACTTCACCGTCTAGGTATCCAAGCGTTTGAACCAGTACTAATCGAAGGTAAAGCGATTCAGCTTCACCCACTAGTGTGTGCGGCATACAACGCCGACTTCGATGGTGACCAAATGGCTGTACACGTGCCTCTAACTCTAGAAGCACAGCTTGAAGCTCGTACCCTAATGATGTCGACGAATAACATTCTGTCGCCAGCATCAGGTGATCCAATCATCGTACCTTCTCAGGACGTTGTATTGGGTCTTTACTACATGACACGTGACAAGATCAACGTGAAAGGTGAAGGTATGTACCTTGCTGGCCCTGCTGAGGCTGAAAAGGCATACCGTACTAAGACTGCTGAGCTACACGCTCGCGTTAAAGTACGTATCACTGAAACTGTAGTAGATGAAGACGGCAATAGCACAACGAATACTGGCCTAGTTGATACGACTGTAGGTCGTGCAATGCTATGGCAGATCGTTCCAGCTGGCCTACCGTACAGCATCGTTAACCAAAAGTTAGGTAAGAAGCAGATCTCTACTCTTCTTAACGAGTGTTACCGTAAGCTTGGTCTAAAAGATACAGTAGTATTTGCTGACCAAATCATGTACGCAGGTTTCGCATACGCGGCACTTTCTGGTGTTTCTGTAGGTATCAACGATATGGTTGTTCCTCAAGCGAAATACGATGAAATTGAATCTGCTGAAGAAGAAGTTCGTGAAATCCAAGAGCAATTCCAATCAGGTCTTGTTACTGCGGGTGAGCGTTACAACAAAGTTATCGATATCTGGGCATCTACGAATGACCGCGTTGCGAAAGCAATGATGGATAACCTATCTTCTGAAACAGTTATCAACCGTGACGGCGAAGAAGAACAGCAAGAATCGTTCAACAGCATCTACATGATGGCTGACTCGGGCGCACGTGGTTCTGCAGCTCAGATTCGTCAGCTAGCAGGTATGCGTGGTCTGATGGCGCGTCCAGATGGTTCAATCATCGAAACGCCGATCACAGCGAACTTTAAAGAAGGTCTAAACGTCCTTCAGTACTTTATCTCAACGCACGGTGCTCGTAAGGGGCTTGCGGATACAGCACTGAAAACAGCAAACTCGGGTTACCTAACTCGTCGTCTAGTAGACGTTGCTCAAGACGTTGTAGTACACGAACATGACTGTGGCACGCATGAAGGTATCGACATGATGCCTCACATCGAAGGTGGTGACGTTAAAGTTGCACTTTCTGAGCTTGCTCTAGGTCGTGTAGTAGCTGAAGACGTTCTTAAGCCTGGTACTGAAGATGTACTGATTCCACGTAATACTCTGATTGATGAGAAGTGGTGTCAAATCATGGAAGACAACTCAGTAGATAGCATGAAAGTGCGCTCTGTTGTTACCTGTGATGCAGACTTCGGTTGTTGTGCACAGTGTTACGGTCGTGACCTAGCACGTGGTCACCTAGTGAACCAAGGTGAAGCAGTTGGTGTTATCGCTGCACAATCTATCGGTGAACCGGGTACACAGCTAACGATGCGTACGTTCCACATCGGTGGTGCGGCATCTACTGCAGCAGCAGAGAACAGCATCCAAGCTAAGACAACTGGTACTGTGAAACTTCACAATGCTAAGTTCGTAGTTAACAAAGATAAGAAACTGGTTATCACTTCTCGTGCATCTGAGATGACGATTATTGATGAATTCGGCCGTACTAAAGAGAAGCACAAACTTCCTTACGGTTCGATGCTAACCAAAGGCGACAACGCAGCAGTTACTGCTGGTGAAGTTGTAGCTAACTGGGAAGCGCATACCATGCCAATCATCACTGAAGTGGCAGGTCGTATCCAATTCGTAGATATGATCGATGGTATTACAGTTTCTCGTCAAACTGACGATCTAACGGGTCTTTCTTCAAGTGAAGTAACAGACGCAGCAGCTCGCCCAGCAGCAGGTAAAGATATGCGTCCAGCTATCAAACTTGTTGATGAACAAGGTAATGACGTAATGATCCCTGGTACTGATATGCCAGCTCACTACTTCCTACCTGGCAAAGCGATTGTAAACATCGAAGATGGCGCTGAAGTTGGCATTGGTGACACACTATCTCGTATCCCTCAAAAATCGAGCGGAAACAAAGATATCACCGGTGGTCTGCCACGCGTAGCTGACCTATTCGAAGCTCGTAAGCCTAAAGAGCCTGCGATCCTTGCTGAGCACACAGGTACTGTGTCTTTCGGTAAAGAAACGAAAGGTAAGCGTCGTCTAGTAATCACTCGTGAAGGCGGTGACGCTTACGAAGAGATGATTCCTAAGCACCGTCAATTGAACGTGTTCGAAGGTGAGAAGATTGAACGTGGTGATGTAATCGCCGACGGTCCTGAAACTCCACACGATATCCTGCGTCTACGTGGTATCCACGCAGTGACTCAGTACATCGCGAACGAAGTTCAAGAAGTTTACCGCTTACAAGGCGTAAAGATTAACGATAAGCACATCGAGACTATCGTTCGTCAAATGCTACGTAAGTGTACAATCACTCATTCTGGTGACTCTCCGTTCCTACCTGGCGAACAAGTTGAGTACCACAATGTTAAGATTGCTAACCGTAAGCTAGAAGCTGAAGGTAAAGAACTAGTGCGTTTCGAGCGTGACCTACTAGGTATTACTAAAGCATCTCTTGCAACTGAGTCATTCATCTCAGCTGCATCGTTCCAAGAAACGACTCGCGTACTAACAGAAGCTGCGGTTTCTGGTAAGCGTGATGACCTTCGCGGTCTGAAAGAGAACGTAATTGTTGGTCGTCTGATCCCAGCTGGTACTGGTTTCGCATACCACCAAGAGCGTCAAAAGCAACGTGAAGAAGAGCAAGAAGGTCCTTCAGCTGAACAAGCTACTGACAATCTAGCAGCACTTCTAAACGCTGGTTTCTCTTCAGAAGAGTAAGCTCTACGAGTAGTCTCTAAGAGATAAGAAAAAGGCACCTTCGGGTGCCTTTTTTGTATCTGGCGTATTGGTATTTAGCTATGACTTATAAAGTGATAGGTGTGATTATCTAGCTGGTGGGGTTGGATTTATGTCCTGAAGAGTGCTCTTTGAGGCCAGTAAGATAAAGGGTAGAGATGATTAGGCTGATTAGGGCTGTAACCATATGCTTATGGCTAAAGGTCAGGGCGAGCGAGTAAGCTCTGTCTGAAAGGTTCTGGGTAGTTTGGATAACCTTACAGACAAAACAAAAAGCTTGCACAGAGGCAAGCTTATTAAGGATTCAGCTAACTAAGCGCCTGGTGGAATCGCTAAACTGTCTGCAATAAGCTGGATAAGATTATCTTCTACTTCAAAACGTACTTCGAGTAGTTCACCTACTTTTGACATATCTCCTTCGAAGTTAGGCAACTCATCGTCTGCACTTACTTTAACGTACTTATCATTGAACTCTAGAAGCGGCTCGGTTGTAAGTACGATCTTCGCGTAAGTTGTATCAATCTCGTCATTGGTTTTAAAGCCTGTTGCTTGCCATTTTTTCATGACCATATCGTAGATCTTAAAATGACCCTCTGAGATATAATCGACAACATGATCGCAGAATGAGCTTATTTCTTTAGGAGAAGGGAGTTCAACAACGTTTGATTGCCCATTGCTAGCTGGCTGCAAGGCACCTAGCTTACAATACTCAACGATTAGAGACTGTCGAGTTTCGAGCCAATGATCGATGACCTCATTAGAGCCACCCCATTGTTCTTGTATTTGTTTGAATTTATTTAGCATGACCATGTCCTCATGATCTGATCACAACCTTGTGATCAAGTAATTGCCTAAGCAGGGTCCATTTATTGGTATCTACTAAAAGTAATAGTTTGAATTATTCTCGGCTACAACTCTAGTATGAAATCAGATTGCCAGTAAAATGAACGAACTGCAAGCAATGAGGCATAGGGATGTTAAAAAAAAGTGATAACAAAATGACAGAGCAAGCTTATTGGTGCGTCGTTTCAGGTAGTGATATTTGGGTTAATAATGATCAGTTTCCTTATGGCTCAGCTGAAGAGCTAGGGCTGGATGTCGAGCATGCAATCTGCATTGGTCAGCATCAAGGTCGTAAGGTGTATTGGCTCAACGATTGCGATGTGGAGATTGATCTGAGCATGGTCAGCCTAAGAGATTTGCTTCACTGGCCTGAATCAAGTTTTCTGATCGCAAGCAAAGCTATCCAGTATGGGCACATGACACAAAGTATGCGTTTTTGTCCTCAGTGCGGCGGTCGTAATCATTTGAATCATAATCAGGTGGCGATGCAATGTGGAGACTGCCGAACGCTTCATTACCCTCGTATCTTCCCGTGCATCATTGTCGCTGTACGAAACGACAACAAGATATTACTTGCGCAGCACCCAAGGCATAAAACGGGTATGTACACCGTAATAGCGGGCTTCCTAGAGGTTGGAGAAACCCTAGAGCAGTGTGTGGCGCGAGAAGTCAAAGAAGAAACGGGGATCGATGTGAGTAACATTCGTTACTTTGGTAGCCAGCCATGGGCGTTTCCATCGAGTATGATGATGGGCTTTCTTGCAGATTATGCTGGTGGTACGCTTAAACCCGATTACAGTGAACTGTCGGATGCCCAATGGTTTGACGTAACAAGCCTACCTGATGTTGCTCCAGTCGGAACGATTGCGAGACAATTGATTGAGAATACAGTCGATGACATAAGGAAAGCCGGCGTCGCGGAGCAAGAACTAGAACATTAAATTACCTGTGATAGTATTTAGCCTATGGGTGGTCAAACACTAAAAAAAACCCTCCACAAGTGGAGGGGGTAAGTAAGATGTCGTTATGAGATGCTGAGTAGTGACTACTCAGTTGTTATAATTGTAATTTTCGCTAGCGAACAAATTTTTAACATGCTCCTGTAATTGGGTGCAAATTAAGCATGGATTTAAAAGTTAATAACTTGATCTAGGTTGCAAAGCACACAGCTTTTACCCTTCAATCAGTGTTAGAATACTTGCCATCAAAACTAGACAAGATTGAATTGGAATTTAACGGAATGACCGAATTAAAAAACGATCGCTATTTACGCGCACTTTTAAAACAGCCTGTTGATTACACACCGGTATGGATGATGCGCCAAGCTGGCCGCTATCTTCCAGAGTACAAAGCAACGCGCGCTGAAGCGGGCGATTTCATGTCTTTGTGCAAAAACGCTGAACTAGCATCAGAAGTAACACTTCAACCTTTACGTCGTTTCCCGCTTGATGCGGCAATCTTGTTCTCTGACATCCTAACTATCCCAGATGCGATGGGGTTAGGTTTGTACTTCGAAACAGGTGAAGGCCCTAAGTTTGAACGCCCTATCACATGTAAAGCTGACGTAGAAAAAATTGGCCTACCTGATCCTGAAGGTGAACTTCAATACGTAATGAATGCCGTTCGTCAGATCCGTAAAGACCTGAAAGGCGAAGTGCCACTGATTGGTTTCTCTGGTAGCCCTTGGACATTGGCAACTTACATGGTTGAAGGCAGCAGCTCGAAGGCGTTCACTAAGATCAAGAAGATGATGTATGCAGAGCCACAAACGTTGCACTTACTTCTAGATAAGCTGGCTGACACTGTTATTGAATACCTGAACGCGCAAATTAAAGCAGGTGCACAATCGGTAATGGTATTCGACACATGGGGTGGTGTACTTACTCCGCGTGACTACAACCTGTTCTCACTGCAGTACATGCACAAAATTGTCGATGGCCTAATTCGTGAAAACGAAGGTCGCCGTGTACCGGTTACTCTGTTCACTAAGAACGGTGGCATGTGGCTAGAATCTATCGCAGCGACTGGCTGTGATGCAGTTGGGCTAGACTGGACAATCAATATTGCTGATGCAAAAGCACGTATTGGCGATAAAGTGGCTCTACAAGGCAACATGGACCCATCAGTACTTTACGCACAACCTGAGCGTATTCGTGAAGAAGTCGGCACTATCCTTGAAGGTTTTGGTGACGGCGGTACTGGCCACGTATTTAACCTTGGCCATGGTATTCACCTAGATGTGCCACCAGAAAATGCTGGTGTATTTGTGGACGCAGTTCACGACCTATCTAAGCCATACCATAAGTAATTCAGTATGTGTTTTTAGAAAAAGCGCTGTCGAGAAATCGGCAGCGCTTTTTTATTATCTTTCTATCCGCACTCAATATCGGCTAAATCATCGTTGATGTGCAGCTAATTAGGCATTTGGATCATGGCAGGCCAAATGCTCTGATACGTGCTTCCTGATATAGGGAATGACTTCACTTTCGAACCATGGGTTTTTCTTGAGCCAGATATTATTACGTGGTGAAGGGTGGGGAAGTGGCAAAAATTCTGGAGCCCAAGCCTGCCAGTTACGTACCGTTTCAGTGAGTGTGCTGGTGGCTTTATCTTTTAGATAATAGTTTTGCGCATACTGACCAATCAGCAAGGTCATTTGGATGTTGGGCAGTGATTGCAGTACTTTTTGGTGCCATAGCGCAGCGCACTCCTTTCGAGGCGGTAGATCGCCACTTTTTCCCTTTCCTGGATAGCAAAAGCCCATCGGGACAATCGCGACTTTTTGTTCGTCATAAAACGTATCGCTATCCATCTCTAGCCATTCTCTCAATCGCTCGCCACTGGCGTCGTTCCAAGGGATAGATGATTGATGAACCTTGATACCGGGTGCTTGGCCTATGATTAACAAGCGCGCGTTTGGGTGTGCCTGAATCACTGGGTTTGCACCGTGTGATAAATGAGGTTCACAAGCGGTGCATTGTCGTATCTCGGTGAGCAGTGACGAGAACATCAGTAGCCTTTATCAAAATCAATGGTGTTATTCAGTGTAAAACCATCTCGCCATTGTTGGTAATTATTGGCGAAGATCTCCACGACCTGTCTTGGCTCACTTAGAGCCGCAATGTGTGGTGTGATGGTCACTTGCGGCAACGTCCAAAACGGGTGTTCTTGTGTGAGAGGTTCGCATTCAAAGACATCTAAGAAAGCGTGTTCAACCCATTTATTCTTAATCGCAAGCAGTAACGCTTTATTGTCTACGCTTTCCCCGCGCCCCACATTAAACAGCAATACGTTAGAGCAGTAGCTTAAGGTGGTTTGATTCAGTAGTTGGTAGGTCTCATCCGTTGATGGCAGGGTGTTCACTACAATATCCGCTTGCTTGAGGGCGGCTTCTAGTTCATTAATGTGGAAAGTGTCTTTGAAGGTTTCTTGCTTTGATGGGATACCTGTCCGGTTGACACCTATGGTGTGAATACCAAAAGCAGCAGCGGTTTTAGCTAAATGACTGCCAATTGACCCCGTTCCTAAAATCACCATGGTTTTGTCAGTTAGGCTGGTATAAAGCTGCGGCTGCCAGTTTCGTTGTACTTGTTGCTGGTGGTAGTGAGGAAAGTGTCTACAGTGGCTGATCGTGTAACCCAACACGTATTCAGCAATCGCAGGGCCGAAGATGCCTTTGACGTTGGTCAGCGTATAATCTTGGCGAAGATCCGGCTGAGTGAGTTTATTGATTCCAGCATAGGTACTTTGCACCCAGTCTAGCTTTTTAAACTCATTAAGTCGCTCCACTATTAAAGGAGGAGCAGCCAGTACGATCTCAGCTAATTCGGGGTTTTGAGTGATTTCGAGGTCAGGTAACCCTTGGTTTAGAATCAGTTGCGTATAGGTATCGTCATGCTCGGTAAGAATATAGAGCTTATTCGTAAAATTGTTCATCGGCTTACCTTTTCCCCCCAGGGTTTATCAAGTACACTTTCGCTGTCTTTTTCTGCAATTATTGAGTGACTATGCTTCAGAATCCACTGCAGGTTCGTCTTGAAAAGTTAGAACCTTGGCAACAAATTACTTTTATGGCGTGTCTATGTGAGCGTATGTATCCTAACTATGCCATGTTTTGTGAGAATACAGAATTTGCGGAAGCTCGAATCTACCGTGATGTTTTGGATAGCATTTGGGAAATCCTAACCGTTAAAACGGCAAAGGTGAACTTTGAGCGTCAACTTGAGAAAGTAGAAGAGCTATTCCCTAGCGCAGATGATTTTGATTTCTATGGTGTTTACCCTGCAATGGATGCATGCCAAGGCTTAGCAACATTAATCCATGGTCTACTTGATCGTGAGCATATGTTGGAAGCGGTAATTAAAGTGAGTCAACAATCGGTGAAGACGGTTGCTGAGCTTGAGTTTGCTCAAGGCGCTGAAGAAGTGACGAACGAAAACCAGAAAGAAAACGAAGCGGTATGTGAAGAGTGGGACGTTCAGTGGGCCATTTTCCGACCTCTACGTGAAACGACTGAGCGTGACTTAGAGCTGATCAAAGACCTACGCCACGAACTGCGTGAAGACCCAGTGAGCAACATTGGTGTTGCGTTATAACGGATGTTGAGTTGTAGCGAATAGAATAAAAAACAAAGGCTCCCTAGGGAGCCTTTGTTGTATCTGACGCTATCAAATTTAGATTAAGCGTCTTTCTTGTCTTCTTTTTGAACCTTGCTTTCATCCGCTGACTTTGAGTCTGAGGTGTCGTTGTCTGCTAGAGTTTTTTCTTCTAGCTCGTCCTCTTCATCGCGGTTTTCGATAACACCGTGTGTTTCTTTCCATTGTTCCCAACGCTGAAATGCCAGTTCTTGCATGTCAGTTGTCTTATCTGCCTCGTCGACGATCTCTTCGCCCACTAGGTGCTCAAAGATATCTTCTAGGGTGATGATGCCCTGAATCGTACCGTACTCGTCAACCACTAAGGAAAGCTGCAGGCGGTTTGCCATCATTTGGTCAAAGGCTTTAGCCAAGCCCATGTTGTTCAGCAACACGTGGATAGGGCGCATTACTTCACCCAGAGCTTTCTCGCCACAACCCGCTTGTTGTAATCTAAACAGCTCCAGACGGTGTACAAAACCAATGATGTTGTCAGTTTGCTCGCTGTAAACTAATGGGCGCGAGAATGGTGTGTCTTTGTGCTGCTCTAGGAACGTATTCACGCTCATTTCGGCATCGACGCGGAATACAACAGGGCGCGGTGTCATCACCTGCGTCACGGGCACATCTTGAATGCCTAATAGGTTGCTCAGAATTTTTGATTCGCCTTCAGCAAACTCACCACTCTCTTTTGCCAAAATAGCCATTGCAGACAGCTCATCACGCATTTTTGGTGCTTGGTGGCCACGAGCAAGACGTTTGGTGATCTGTTCTGAGAACCAGACAAACGGTGTTAGAAAGAAAACCATCCAGCGAAGTACGTTTGATGATGCTGGAGCCAGTTGACGCCAGTAGGTTGCACCAATAGTTTTTGGAACAATCTCAGACAAAACCAAAATACCCAAAGTCAGTACGGCAGAGAATACACCTAACCATTGGCTACCAAAAACCACAGCCGCTTGTGCACCTGCCGTCGCAGCACCGATTGTGTGCGCGATGGTGTTGAGCGTTAAAATTGACGCGAGCGGGCGGTCAATGTCTGTTTTCAGTTTGTCTAAAGACTCTGCTGCAGGGTGCCCATTTTGTTTTAGTTGAGCAATGTAGCTTGGACTAATACTCAAAAGTACAGCTTCTAAAACAGAACAAATGAAAGAAACTCCAATAGCAATGGAGACGTAAATAGTTAGCAGCAGCATGTTTGCCCTTAAATTAAATTGTACGCTTTAACAGCGATTCAGCGTGGATTATAGAGATAAAGTAGTGGCTAGGTCATCATTAATTTGCCTCTCAGCCCCTTTTAAACAAGGGCTTACTCAATAAAATCAGTAACAAATTGTGAGTTATTACTCATATTATGGCTAAAACTACGGCATTAGAGCTAAAGATCGACGACAAACCTTTGCCAGATGGGGCATTTATGTTTTAGAGTAAATTGAATTCAAAAATACAAAGAAGGGAAACCTAAAATGAACAAGACTCAATTAATCGACTTTATTGCTGAAAAAGCGGACCTTTCTAAAGCACAAGCTAAAGCTGCTCTAGAAGCGACTCTTGGTGGTGTTACAGATGCTCTTAAAGATGGCGATCAAGTTCAGCTAATTGGTTTTGGTACTTTTAAAGTAAACCACCGTGCAGCTCGCACTGGTCGTAACCCAAAAACTGGTGATGAGATCCAAATCGCTGCTGCAAATGTTCCAGCATTTGTTGCAGGTAAAGCGCTGAAAGATTCAGTGAAATAATCTAAACTGTACCGAGGTAGTCGTATTTCACCTCGGTACAGGTTTTTATGAAAAAAGCATTTCTTCTCGTTTCACTATTATCTACATTCCTCATTGGCTGTTCATCGACCAGCCCCAGCAAAAACCTAGAGCAATTTGAAACTTACACCGGCGGCCAAGTCATGGGCGACGCGACAAGTTTTTACTGGGTTACAAACAAGCTAACACAACCTCATTCTTCAGCTGACTATGTCACTGTCGGCGATTACGGCTGGTACCAAACTGACTATGCTTGGTCGGAAGGTATACTTCGTGAATTCGTTCGTGAAGGCGAACAGCGTAATTCATCGAATAAGTTGGTGCCTTATCGTGTTCATGTGCGTTTCAACAAGTCAGGCGAGGCTGTGTATCAGCAGTATCGTATTGACAGCAAAATCTTACCTATCCAAGCCAAGCAGCTTGAAAACTATCAGAAAGAAGCGACGTCGGTTATAGAGACCACAACGAAGCAGCATGATGAAGGGCTTAGGCTGATTCAGGGTTACTGGAATGGCAGCTCTTTTAAAACGTGCGCTGGTGGTGAGTTTGATCGCATTGAATTTAACCAGACCTTACCAGGCTTCGTGATTGACCGATTGGCGTCTGTGGAAAGCTATGCGGCGTTTCTTGGCAGTGACTTACTCGGTAAGATGAGCGTAGAAGAGTTACTGATGCTGGCTGAAGACAGTCATGATTGTGTCGTAAGGCCATCGTTGCTGAAAGAATAGAAAGCAATCAAAGAATTAAGAGTATTTGGCCTACTGTAGGCTAAGTGCTTATTTGCCTGTAAAAATACAGTTTCTTGTATAGATGAGATAATAAAAAGGCGCCTATTGAGGCGCCTTTTTCTGTTATTCACTTGCTGTCATTTGCTTACTGTTATTGGAAAGTAAGCGAGCAACAAGATTGTTTACTGCTCTTGTTCGCGCGCAATCGCACGGTAACCAATGTCATTGCGGTGGAACATACCATTCCAGCTAACTTGCTTCGTCAACGCGTAAGCGCGCTCTTGAGCCTCAGAAACCGTATTGCCCAGTGCTGTTGCACAAAGTACACGACCGCCGTTTGTCACAACGTCGCCAGCTTCATTATTTGTCGTACCCGCGTGGAAAACCTTTTGGCCTTCAACTTCGCTTGTTGGTAGTGAAATAACGTCACCTTTTGCGTAGTCAGCAGGGTAACCGCCAGCCGCAAGAACAACACCGATAGAAGCGCGTGGATCCCACTTCGATTCTGCTTCGTCGAGCTTCTCGTCGATAGCCATTAGGCAAAGTTCAACAAGGTCTGACTCCATACGCATCATGATAGGTTGCGTTTCAGGGTCGCCAAAGCGGCAGTTGTATTCGATAACTTTAGGTGTGCCGTCAGCATCGATCATTAGGCCAGCGTAAAGGAAACCTGTGTAAGGTGCGCCTTCCGCGTCCATGCCACGTACTGTTGGGTAGATAACTTCCTCAAGGATACGGTTGTGGATTTCTGGAGTTACAACCGGCGCAGGAGAGTAAGCACCCATGCCGCCCGTGTTCGGCCCAGTGTCTTTGTCGCCAACACGTTTGTGATCTTGGCTGGTGGCCATAGGAAGCACGCTAGAGCCGTCAACCATTACGATGAAGCTTGCTTCTTCGCCTTCAAGGAACTCTTCGATAACAACGCGGCTGCCTGCTTCGCCAAAGGCGTTGCCCGCTAGCATGTCTTTGATTGCGTCTTCTGCTTCTTCAAGGGTCATCGCAACGATAACGCCTTTACCCGCGGCAAGACCGTCAGCTTTCACTACGATTGGAGCACCTTGCTCGCGAACGTAAGCGATAGCGGGCTCAATCTCAGTGAAGTTTGAGTAGTAACCTGTTGGGATATCATGACGAGCTAGGAAGTCTTTGGTGAATGCTTTAGAGCCTTCAAGCTGTGCTGCCTCTTGAGTTGGGCCGAAGATTGGCAAACCTACTTCGCGGAATGCATCAACCACACCGATAACCAATGGTGCTTCAGGGCCAACGATAGTCAGTTCGATTTTTTTCTCTTGAGCAAACGCCACTAAACCTGCGATGTCTTCAACACCGATGTTTACGTTCTCAAGTTTAGGCTCAAGCGCAGTACCTGCGTTACCTGGAGCGATGAATACTGTTTCAACGTTTGGGTTTTGTGCCGCTTTCCAACCAAGTGCATGCTCACGACCGCCGGCACCGATAATCAATACATTCATGTTTTAAAATCCTTATAGCTGCTTCAGAGCCTTTATTTCTGCGTCAAACATGCTCACTTATGGTCATAAGCTCCGCGTGTTTTCCTTGAACTAAAGTCACTGACTTGCTCTACGTATTTCAAATATCGGAATATTTAAAAAACAAAATTATAAGTTTTGCTCAAAGTAGTTGGTGATGTGGCTAGGCAGCAATTGAGCCCATCCCCGGGAGCATAGCTTGTTATGTGACCGGGGTGGGCGAAAGCAGCTAACGACGCCACAGTGCCAAATACGAAGAGGAAATTAGTGGCGGAAGTGACGCATGCCTGTAAAGATCATCGCCATGCCGTGTTCGTCTGCTGCTGCGATAACTTCGTCATCACGTATAGAGCCGCCCGGTTGGATAACACACTTGATGCCCGCTTCTGCTGCCGCGTCGATACCGTCACGGAATGGGAAGAATGCATCTGATGCCATTACACAACCTTCAACCTGTAGACCTTCGTCTGCCGCTTTGATGCCTGCGATTTTCGCAGAGTAAACGCGGCTCATTTGGCCAGCGCCAACACCAACCGTCATGTCACCTTTCGAGTAAACGATAGCGTTAGACTTAACGTACTTCGCTACTTTCCAGCAGAATAGAGCATCTTTTAGCTCTTCAGCTGTTGGTTGGCGCTTAGAAACTACTTTTAGGTCGTCTTCAGAAACCATGCCTTGGTCGCGGTCTTGAACTAGCAAACCACCGTTAACGCGTTTCACGTCAAAACCAGTTGTCTTAGTTGTCCACTCACCACACTCAAGCAGGCGAAGATTTTTCTTAGCCGCTACGATTGCTACTGCTTCAGCAGAAACAGATGGTGCAATGATAACTTCAACGAATTGACGCTCAGTGATAGCCGTTGCTGTTGCAGCGTCTAGTTCACGGTTGAATGCGATGATGCCGCCAAATGCAGACGTTGGGTCTGTTTTGAATGCGCGGTCGTAAGCTTCTAGGATATCTGTACCTAGTGCTACACCACATGGGTTAGCGTGCTTAACGATCACACATGCTGGCTGGTCGAACTCTTTCACACATTCAAGCGCTGCGTCAGTGTCAGCGATGTTGTTGTAAGAAAGCGCTTTGCCTTGGATTTGGCGAGCTGTAGAAACTGATGCTTCTTCAGGGTTTGCTTCAACGTAGAAAGCTGCTGCTTGGTGGCTGTTTTCACCGTAGCGCATGTCTTGCTTCTTCTCGAACTGTTGGTTGAACGTGCGAGGGAATTTGGACTTTTCGTCGCCTTCTTTGTTCTCACCGTAAGATGGAACCATAGTGCCGAAGTAGTTTGCGATCATACCGTCGTAAGAAGCGGTGTGTTCGAATGCTGCGATAGCGAGGTCGAAGCGAGTCTCTAGTGTTAGAGATTTCTCGTTCGCGTCCATTTCAGCCACAACACGCTCGTAGTCGTGTGCGTTTACAACGATCGTTACGTCTTTGTGGTTTTTAGCCGCAGAGCGAACCATGGTTGGGCCACCGATGTCGATGTTCTCAACAGCGTCAGCAAGGGTACAACCTTCTTTAGCAACGGTTTCTGCGAATGGGTATAGGTTTACAACAACCATATCGATAGGATTGATACCGTGAGTTTCCATCACGTCATCATCTTGGCCACGACGGCCTAGAACACCACCATGAACTTTCGGGTGCAGAGTCTTAACACGGCCATCCATCATTTCTGGGAAGCCAGTGTAGTCAGATACTTCTGTTACAGAGATGCCTTTTTCAGCAAGCAGGCGAGCAGTGCCACCAGTAGATAAGATATCTACACCACGGTTAGCAAGAGCTTGTGCAAATTCAACGATACCAGTTTTGTCTGATACGCTGATGAGAGCGCGGCGAATTGGACGAGCGTTATTCATGCTTCCATTTCCTCAAATTCATGGGGTTAAAATAAAGATATTTGCCAAAAAAGAACTTGTTTCTATCTTCTTAGCGTGGAGTATCTTAGATACCAGTAAGAGATAAAATATTGGCCAGTTTTGGTAAAGACCTTTTGGGTGTTCTTATAATCAAGCTATAAGATAACCAACTCCAAATTTGATGGCGCAGATTCTAACTAATTTATTACAAAAAAGCTCGCGCAATCGTTTGGCATCTCAAAATTAATTATGAAAAGTGCCATTTCAGCCTGAAAAGTAACAACAAGGTTAATAGTGGAATGGATGAAAGAATAGGAAAAAACATGTTTCAGATTGGCGAATTGGCGAAAAGATGCGGTGTGACAGCCGATACCTTGCGTTTTTATGAGAAGAATAACCTGATTGCACCAGCCAGTCGCAGTGAGTCGGGTTATCGTCTGTATGATGAAAATAACCAAAAGCAGGTGACGTTTATTCTCAAATCGAAAGAGTTAGGGCTGAGTTTAGATGAAATCAAAGAATTGTTAGAGATTCGTCTTGAAGCGACTCAACACAGTTGCGCTGAAGTGAAATCAATTACCTCAGCAAAACTAGAGATGATCGATGAGAAGATTACCGAGTTAACCAAGATTCGCACTGCACTTAAAAAGATCAATGATGCGTGTTGTGGCCACGTAGACGACGATGCAAGCCATTGTTCTATTCTGGCAGCCTTGGATTCAGCAAACGTTGATAAAGAGCGCTGCTGTCGCACTGGAGAGTAATCAGCCACCTATTACGGTTCGACAAGCCAAAAAAAAGCCAAACTCAAAAAATGAGCTTGGCTTTCCATTCAATAAATTACGAAAGAACGATTAGTTCATGCCGTATTTTTTAAGTTTCTTGCGAAGAGTACCGCGGTTAATACCCATCATGGTTGCTGCGCGAGTTTGGTTACCGCGAGTGTACTGCATGATAGTGTCTAGTAGTGGCTGTTCAACTTCAGCTAATACTAATTCGTATAACTCGCTGACTTCTTGACCGTTTAATTGAGCAAGGTAATTTTTCAATGATGCTTTAACTGAGTCACGTAGTGGTTTCTGCGTGATTTGGTCTTGTGATGTAACTGTAGTTACTGTCAATGCTTCTGAAGTCAGATTTTGTTCGAACATATTCGGTCTAGCTCTTCTCGTAATTATGGTGCAACGTTATCAAAAAAACCTTCTAGCGCTTCAAGCTGCAGATCACCTGCTTCGAATGCGTTGAAGGTACGGCGAAACTCACTCGCTTGTTCATGTTCTTTTAGGTACCAACCCACATGCTTACGAGCAATTCGGGGGCCTAAAAACTCGCCATAAAACTCATGTAGAGCGTTCACATGACCAAGCATGATGTCTTTCACTTCCGAAATCGGGAGCGGGTCCATCGTGGTGCCGTTTTCCAAATAGTGTAGGATTTCGTTAAAAATCCAAGGACGTCCTTGGGCAGGTCGACCTATCATTAAAGCATCAGCACCGGTGTACTCCAGCACAAACTTCGCTTTTTCCGGGCTATCGATATCACCGTTAGCGATAACCGGAATAGATACTGCTTGTTTCGCTGCTTTAATGTGTTTGTATTCTGCCTCACCTTTGTACATACAAGCGCGAGTTCTCCCATGAAGGGCAAGAGCTTGTATGCCGCAGTCTTCGGCTATTTTCGCGATTTGAACACAGTTTCTGTTGTCTGTGTCCCAGCCTGTGCGCGTTTTCAACGTTACTGGAACGTCGACAGCATTTACCACCGCTTTCAGAATATCTTCAATGAGTTCTGGATGCTGCAGTAGGGCTGAGCCCGCAAGCTTCTTATTCACTTTTTTGGCTGGACACCCCATGTTGATATCGATGATTTGCGCACCGTTATCGACATTAAATTGAGCAGCCTCGGCCATAAGCTGTGGATCTGCACCAGCGATTTGTACTGAACGAATGCCCGATTCGCCTTCATGTACCATACGCTGCTGAGACTTTGACGTTTTCCAAACTTTAGGATTGGAGGACATCATTTCACTGACTGCCATCCCCGCACCATAACGAAGACACAACTCACGGAATGGTCTATCCGTTACGCCAGCCATAGGAGCGACGATTAGATTGTTCTTAAGTTGATAATTTCCGATTTTCAAAAATGTCATCACAGTTCTGTACCAGCAAGGGCGCGCATTTTACGCATTTTTTCGCTGCGTGAAAAGACTAATATTTGAGCATTTACAATTTGTTTTTGTAATTTGTTTAAATTTCAGTCAATTAGCGCTCAAAGTCTTACCTAGCCTTGCTTCTGACCTGAGATTCGACACCATTCTTGTTGTTCAATGATCGGATCAATGTGAAGCTCATCACGATAATAAGTCGCAACATCTTCCGCTTGTGTATCTAAAACACCCGACATCGCAAGTACACCATTTTGCTTAACTAGGCCTTTAATGATGCCAGAAAGGTCGCGTAATGGGCCTGCAAGGATGTTGGCAACAACAACGTCAGCAAGCAAACCTTCCGGTTGATCTTGTGGTAAGAACACCTCTAGTTGCTCTGCCACGCCATTGCGTTGTGCGTTGTCTTTTGATGCAAGCAGGGCTTGAGGATCAATGTCGATCCCGATAACTTTTGCCGCGCCAAGTTTGATCGCAGCGATCGCTAGGATGCCTGAACCACAACCGAAATCGATCACGGTTTTGCCTGTAAGGTCTAAGCCTTCAAGCCACTCAAGACACAATGCCGTTGTCGGGTGAGTACCTGTACCAAATGCAAGACCGGGATCCAGCATGACGTTTACAGCGTCAGGTTCAGGGATATCGCGCCAGCTAGGGCAGATCCATAAACGCTCACCAAACTTCATTGGGTGGAAGTTGTCCATCCATTCACGTTCCCAATCCTTGTCTTCAATTTGCTCTACTTTATGAGCAAAGTCTGCAGGGAACATGTTGCTTGCTTTAATCTGCGCTAGAACGACACCAGTATCAGTCTCAGCGTCGTAAAGCGCGAGAATGTCAGTATCACCCCAAAGGCGAGTTTCACCCGGCAGAGGCTCAAATACAGGAGTATCTTGTGCATCCAGGAAAGTTACGGAAAGAGCACCAGTCTCTTCCATTAACATGTCGCCGATTTGTTCGGCATTTTCATTGGTCGCATTAAGCTTGATTTGAATCCAAGGCATGGCTGCATCTTCTATATGAGAAAAATTGGATGGGGAGTCTAGCAGAAAATATGAGCAAATTCATCAAAACACCGCGGATTATAAGAGGGATTATTGATTGATTTTTGCGAGTGTTTAAAAACAAAAATGCCCACCGAAGTGAGCATTTATTACTGTTCTACAGAGAACGTATTACGGAAGACTAGCTTCTATTGCAGACCAAGCTTCTTCTCAAGGTAGTGGATGTTTGCCCCACCGTGTTGGAAGTTTTCGTCGTTCATAATCGCTAATTGCAGCTCAGTATTGACGTTGATACCTTCAACAATCATCTCACCCAATGCGTTCTTCATACGAGCGATAGCGACATCACGGTTTTCACCGTAAGTGATCAGCTTACCAATCATTGAATCGTAGTGTGGTGGTACTGTGTAGCCAGTGTAGATGTGAGATTCCCAACGAACACCCATACCACCTGGAGCATGGAAGCGCGTGATCTTACCTGGAGATGGTAGGAAACGAACTGGGTCTTCCGCGTTGATACGACATTCGATTGAGTGGCCGCGCAGCTTAATATCATCCTGTGTGAATGATAGAGGCTGACCAGCAGCAATACGAAGTTGCTCTTTCACTAGGTCGATACCCGTTACCATTTCAGTAATCGTGTGCTCAACCTGGATACGAGTGTTCATTTCGATGAAGTAGAACTCACCGTTCTCGTATAGGAATTCAAATGTACCTGCGCCGCGGTAACCAATCTCAAGACATGCACGAGTACAACGGTCACCGATGTACTTACGCATCTCTTCAGTGATACCCGGTGCTGGCGCTTCTTCCACAACTTTCTGGTGACGACGCTGCATTGAACAGTCACGCTCACCTAGGTGGATAGCATTACCTTGACCATCTGCAAGCACTTGTACTTCAATGTGACGTGGGTTTTCTAGGAATTTTTCCATGTAAACCATGTCGTTATTGAAACATGCTTTTGCTTCAGCACGAGTCATTGCGATAGCTTCTGTTAGTTCTTTTTCAGTACGAACAACACGCATACCACGACCGCCGCCGCCGCCAGATGCCTTGATGATTACAGGGAAACCAATGCGCTTAGCGTGCGCTTTGTTTTTCACTTCATCATCATCAAGAGGGCCGTCAGAACCCGGTACACAAGGTACGCCAGCTTTCTTCATTGACGTGATAGCTGACACTTTGTCACCCATCATGCGAATGGTTTCAGCTTTAGGGCCAACGAAGATAAAACCACTGCGCTCTACCTGTTCTGCAAAATCTGCATTTTCAGATAGGAAGCCGTAGCCAGGGTGAACAGCTACTGCACCTGTAACTTCAGCTGCGCTGATGATACGAGGGATGTTTAGGTAGCTATCGATACCACGAGCTGGACCGATACAAATGGTTTCGTCAGCAAGCAGTACGTGCTTAAGATCGCGGTCAGCTGTTGAGTGAACCGCTACCGTTTTGATGCCAAGCTCTTTACATGCTCGCAGAATACGCAGTGCAATTTCACCACGGTTCGCGATTACTAATTTATCTAACATAATGAGTGCTCTCTATTATTCGATAATTACTAGAGCTTGGTCGAATTCTACTGGTTGACCGTCTTCAACTAGGATAGCCGTTACAACACCAGATTTATCAGCTTCGATTTGGTTCATCATTTTCATTGCTTCAACGATACATAGCGTTTCGCCAGCAGTTACAGATTGACCAACCTTAACGAATGGTTTTGCATCTGGGCTTGGAGCGCCGTAGAAAGTACCAACCATTGGAGAAAGAACTTGGTGACCAGCTGGAACTGCAGGAGCTGCTGCTTCTGCTGCTACAGGAGCCGCCGCAGGAGCTGCCGCTACAGGAGCTGGAGCCGCTGCATATTGAATAGGTGCTGCAGATACAGGGCTGTTACGACTGATTCGTACTGACTCTTCACCTTCAGAGATTTCTAGCTCAGAAATACCAGACTCTTCAACCAATTCGATTAGCTTTTTGATTTTGCGAATATCCATTGTTTCTTTCTCTTTATCTGTTGATTGAACTTACTCTTTGACTGAGTAGGTTAGTAATAGTTCGTTGTTTTTATTTACTTTGCGTTGAGCTTGTTGAGCGCAGCCGTCAAAGCAAATTGATAACCTTGGGCACCTAAGCCACAAATCACACCTTCTGCTTTATCAGATAGGTAAGAGTGGTGACGGAATGGTTCACGTGCGTGAACATTCGATAGGTGAACCTCAATAAATGGGATAGCAACGCCAAGTAGTGCATCACGCAACGCCACACTGGTATGTGTAAAGGCCGCTGGGTTGATAATAATGAAATCAACATTTTGATAAGCACTATGGATAGCTTCAATCAGTTCATACTCACGATTTGACTGTAAGTGAGACAGCTCAACATCTTGTGTTTTCGCTTGCTCGGTCAATGAGCTAATAATCTGGTCAAGTGTTTGAGAACCGTAGTGTGCAGGCTCTCTAAGGCCTAACAGGTTAAGGTTTGGGCCATTTAAAACTAGAATGCGAAACTTTGTAGACATTGTGGGGCTATCTTCCTTTATCGTGTTTACGAATGTGAATGTTGCCATTTTATTGAAAATTTGGGGTTAATTTCCAGTAAGAAAAACCCAAATTTAAAAATTAGAACCAGATTATAGCTAATTCAGCGCAAATCGCAGCAATTTACTGGTCTAATCTCCTATAAGTACAGCATGGAATTGTTATCAACTTAACAAAAAACCACGATGGCTTTAATTTTATCGAAGATATTTGAGATCAAGATCGGCCATAAAAAAACCGCCACATAGGTGACGGTTTCGTTATGGTCTGTTTTAAACAGTGATTAGCTAATGTGACGGGTTGCTTATGCCAGTTCTGCTTTCTCTGCAATCAGTTTATCAACCACACTTGGGTCGGCTAGTGTCGAGGTATCACCTAGGTTTCCAGTATCGCCGGTGGCAATTTTACGCAGGATACGACGCATGATCTTACCCGAACGAGTTTTTGGCAGAGAGTCTGTCCAATGCAGGACATCTGGCGTTGCGATAGGACCAATCTCTTTACGTACCCAGTCTTTCACTTCTTTATGAAGCTCTGCAGTTGGGAACTCACCATCATTCAACGTGATGTAAGCGTAAATGGCTTGGCCTTTAATATCATGAGGAATACCGACAATCGCGGCCTCAGCAATCTTATCAAACGCCACTAGAGCGGATTCAATCTCAGCGGTACCCATACGGTGACCAGATACGTTAAGCACGTCATCGACACGACCCGTAATCCAGTAGTAACCGTCTTCATCACGACGAGCACCATCACTCGTAAAGTACATGCCTTTAAAGGTAGAGAAGTAAGTTTGTTCAAAACGGTCATGATCGCCATGTACGGTACGCATTTGTCCCGGCCAAGAGTCAAGAATCACAAGGTTGCCGTCTGTTGCACCCTCAATGATGTTACCCATGTTATCAACCAGCGCGGGCTGTACACCGAAGAATGGGCGAGTCGCTGACCCCGGTTTTAGGTCTGTTGCGCCTGGCAGTGGTGAGATTAAGATACCGCCCGTTTCTGTTTGCCACCATGTATCGACAATCGGAGACTGCTCATTACCAATTGTTTTGTAGTACCACTCCCACGCTTCAGGGTTGATAGGTTCACCTACCGAACCCATGACTCTTAGGCTGTCACGAGAAGTACCTTCAACCGCTTCATTGCCTTTCGCCATCAAAGCGCGAATCGCTGTTGGTGCAGTATAAAGAATATTAACTTGATGCTTATCGACCACTTCACTCATACGGCTGGTGTTCGGGTAATTAGGAACGCCTTCGAATAGGATTGTTTTTGCGCCATTGGCAAGCGGCCCGTAAACAAGGTAAGTGTGACCGGTAATCCAGCCCACATCCGCAGTACACCAGAAGGTTTCGCCTTCTTGGTAATCGAATACGTATTTGAAGGTCATGGCTGCATAAACAAGGTAGCCACCTGTGGTGTGCATTACACCCTTAGGTTTGCCCGTTGAGCCTGATGTATAAAGAATGAATAGTGGATCTTCCGCATTCATCTCTTCAGGTGGGCAATCAGCTGATACGTTTGCGATAGCATCATGCCACCAAACATCACGGTGTTCGTGCCAAGCAACATCGCCGCCAGTGCGTTTGAATACGACAACCTTCTCGATGTTCTTCACTTCAGGGTTAGTCAGTGCTTCATCGACGTTTTTCTTCAGTGGAACAGCACGGCCGCCACGCACGCCTTCATCGGCAGTGATAACGACTTTAGAATTTGAATCGATAATACGACCAGACAGTGCTTCTGGTGAGAAACCACCAAATACGACTGTGTGAACCGCACCGATACGGGTACATGCCAGCATGGCTACTGCAGCTTCTGGAACCATTGGCATGTATAAACAAACCACATCACCTTTGCGTACACCTTGCTCTTTTAGAGCATTTGAAAACAGGCACACTTCTTTGTGTAGTTCATTAAAAGTTAGCGTTTTGTCATCAGCCGGGTCATCGCCTTCCCAGATAATAGCGACTTCATCACCGCGCTCAGCAAGGTGGCGGTCGATACAGTTAGCCGAAACGTTAAGCGTGCCATCTTCAAACCAGCGAATATCAATGTGGCCAGGGTCGAAAGAGGTGTTTTTTACCTGTGTGAAAGGCTTAATCCAATCAACGATTTTTCCGTGTTCACCCCAAAAGCCTTCAGGATCAGAAACAGATTGCTGGTACATGGCTAGGTAAGTGTCATTATCCGCGTGTGTGGTTGATTTAATATTTTCTTTTACCGGATAAACGTGGGCTTCACTCATTGCATCTCTCCTTGTGCCTACATTCCTAATGAACTGGCAACTTCCTTTGTGTTCAGTTTCTAGGTCTATTACAGAACCGTCGTTGTGCTATCACTCTCGGCTAGGACGGCGATTTCCACAATTAGACTTTAGGATGAGACGCCGCTTTTCACTTAAAAAATAGCGAGTTAAGTTCATTTTTGAGAGATTGCTCTCTATGTGGAAAGGCAGTAGTTGAATTAGGTATACGAAGAGTTGAAGCGTGGTAAGTCGCCGTGCTTTAGGCGAACAAAAATCAGCGCCGCGGAGATAGCGTCTTGTAATGCATCATGTTTATTGACCGGGATAGGTAAATCGAGCTGACGACAGATGGCATCGATACTGAGGTCAAAATAGGCATTCGGCAGCTGCCTTTCGAGTTTATCTTGGTAGAGCTGGCTCACTTCGACTAATCGGTTAGGCAGTGGAAACCCAAGCTGTTTTAAACAGGCACGGTCGAGAATCTTTTTATCATAGCGGATGTGATAGCCGACTAAAGGACGATTTCCGATGAAGTTCAGTAGCTCAATTAGGGCCTGTTTCTCTTCTAGACCGTGCTTTAGATCTTGATGGCGAATGCGGTGGATTTTGATGGAATTGCAATCGAGTGACTGAGGTGCTCTGAGTCGAACTTCAAAAGGTTGGCTGGTAATGATTCGGTTACCGATGATCTTTGTCGCGGCAATAGTGACTAATTCCGCCTGATTAGGGTCGAGGCTGGTGGTTTCACAATCGAGCGATACATATTCATTAAGCGTAGGCGTAGCAAACAGAGGCTGATAAGGAGAGCCTTTGAGCTTGTGATGCCAGTAATAACGAACCAATCTATTCATCGTTCAGCCGCCTAATCTCTTATTTGATAGTGGTAACCTAGCCATTGCTTGAATTTCTTCACCACATGTAAGCTATGACGAAGCAGATCTCTGTCTGCTCGCTCCATCAGTTTGACGTTAATCTTGTTGCTGCTGTGCTGCTGAGAAAGCCTTTGGGCTAAGCGCCACTTAAAGAATTGTTTGAGAGCTTCACTGAGATTGTCTGCGGTGCTTTGCTCTAATACCTTCTTGCTGACCAGCAGCTCAATGCGTTCGAAGGTGTTGTTGACCGTGACACCATGTTCAAGACAGAGTGCTCTCACACCATGCACGATAGGGAAAATACCGCCTTGTTTGATATCGAGCCCTGATTTGGATTTTTTTACATTACCAAACAGGGTGAGGGGAACCGAGAAGTTCAGAGCAGGGCGGCAGAATTCAGTCAGAATCAATTCCTGTCCGAGCATCAAATCACTGAGGTGTTGTTTTACTGGTTTTAATAACTCTCTGTTACCCGCAACGGCGTGTGCATCCGCCATAATGGCAATATCCATCACGGTGTCTGGCGTGGCTTTTTTTACCCAACGGGTGAGCGTTTGTTTCCACTCTTGTTCTGAATGTACCCATTTCGGGTTGTTGACCATCACATTGCCCGGGCACAGTGGATAGCCCAATTGCTGCAGTGTGTGGGTGAGATCGTTCATGGCACTTTGGCATTGATGCCACTCCAAGCCATCTTGAATTATTAGCGCGTTGTCTTGATCGGTTTTGAGAATTTGTTCTCCACGGCCTTCGGAACCCAATACGATTAGGCAGCAATGATTATGCAGTGCAGGTGGGATCACCAACTCAAAAGCTTTCTCTATGATCTGTTCATTAACCGCAGAAATCAGCTCCATGATAAAGCGTGTGCGAATCCCGTTACTGAGCAAGCTCTCGACCAGCTGACGCTGTTTGTTAGAAGCCATTGCCAATTCTTCAACGCTGGTGGCGCGAGCAATACGCAAAGTGAGAACGTGAGAGTGAGTGGAGAATGCACTGAGGATCTGTGTCATATCCACCATGCCGACCGCATTTAGACCATCACAAACCATCAACCTTTTTACTCGATTTCTGGTCATGGTGATCATGGCGTTAAACAAGAAGTCCCCTTGATTAACGTGCAGTACCGGGAACGTTGCGATCTTGCCGACGGGCGCATCCAGTGGGAAATTATCGAGCATCACAGCATGCAATAAATTGGTTCGAGTGACGATTCCATACGGTAAGGAACATGATGATCCAAAAGCTTTTGGATCATCATGTTCCAAATGAACGAGCGCTGAGTCCAACCCTTGTTCTTTAAGGGTTTGAGTGACTTGGTTGATGGGTTGGTTCGGTTCAAGTATCAGTGGTGGGTGATAGATAGAGTCATCCACTTTGGTCAATATGAACTCGGCTAGATTTTGTTGCTGTTGGGCAGCTTCAATTAGCGCTTTTCGTGTCGAAAGGTTGCTATCAAAGTAGGCGGCGAATTGGCCATTGGCGTGGTAAAGCTCGAGAAAAATATCGGTGGGCAGCAGATAACTTAATGTATCTTCGAGCGCGATATATTGGTGTTTGGTGTGAGATTCAAACTGGCTTCGGACATCAAAAATATCGTCATTGGCATAGTGTGCGTAAATCTCGCCATCACTGCTCGCGCGCTCTTCGATAGCCCCTTTGATCAAAATGTGCAGGTGTCGGCTCGGCCTATCGGCTTCCAGTATCACTTCTTGAGAGCGGTAATACACCACGTCTAATGAAGAGCGAAGCTTCAATTGTTCCGTATCGGACAGGCTGTCGAAGGGTGGGTGCTGCATACTAAATTTGTCAGGCATAAGCATCACAAGAAGAAATGGGAGTCTTTAATCAGTCTGACAAAATACCAGCGAAGCTCCAGACGACTTTAGTCTAAATGAGAGTATGGGTATCGATGAGCCTGAGATATCTCGTTGAAATGCGATATCCAAGTAAATTGAATATAGGAATACCATCCCAGTAATAATTCCCTTTTTCATCGTATGCGAGATAGGCATAATTGGTGCTGCCTTTTTCCGCACACTTTATAGGTTATTTATGTTTAGCCCTTCACCCTATGGCTGGATCTCTCAGTATTTTCTTGGTTTCTTTTTTGCGTATGGCGTGTACTTGCCATTTTGGGCGCTGTGGTTTGAAGACCAAGGCGTGTCTGCTGGTGATATTGGTGTATTGATTGGTATCGGCTTTGCGACGCGTTGTGTGGCCAACTTAGTGATTACGCCACGTATCCATAAAGTTGAACACTTGATGCCAGCTTTACGCTGTTTGAGTTTCGCCGCGCTGTTGTTTGTCGGCTTCCACTTTTTTACGGGTGGCAGTTTTATACTGATGTTGCTGGCAACGGTACTGTTTAATCTGTGTTGTGGGCCGATCATTCCTCTTTCTGACGCCATGGCTAACCATTACAGTCGTCTTAAGATGCTCGACTACGGCCGAACTCGCCTTTGGGGTTCGGTTGCTTTTATCGCGGGTTCAACCGTGGTTGGTTATCTAGTGGCTGAATTCGGCACTGACATGATTTTGTATACTGCGCTTGCCGGTGTGTTGTTGTCGTTGATTCTTGCGATGAGAAACCCCAATGTGATGCCAGTAACACAATCTGAGCAACAAGCGGTGCGACCAAAACTAGGTGAGTTACTGCGCGAGTCATCAGTGGTGAAATTTTTAGCCTTGATGGCACTGTTGCAAGGTAGCCATGCGGCTTACTACAGCTTTAGTGCAATTTATTGGAAAGAAGCCGGTCACTCAGAAGCGATCATCGGTTATTTGTGGAGCCTGGGTGTTGTCGCTGAGGTGGCCGTATTTGCGTTAAGTAAGCGCTTATTCTCTGGTTGGTCACTGCGTACTCTGTTCGTGGTAGCGGCAATTGGGGTGATGGCGCGTTGGGGTATTACCGCTTCTACCACAGCGATTTTCGCACTGGTTATGGTGCAACTGCTGCATGGTGTGACGTTTGCTATGGCACACATCGCAGCGATTCAATACATCCAATCTGAAGAACAGAACAAGATGGTGGCGCTACAAGCTCTCTATAATGCGATTCCATTGGGTGCATTTATCGCACTAATGACCACCTTAAGTGGTTGGGGATATGAGCTTTGGGGTGCCAATATCTTCTGGGGTATGGCCGCAATGGGAGCACTTGCCTTGTTTATTAAGGTCGATGAAAGAAGCTCAGTGGTTGAGGTTAATCAAACAGCCTCAGCTCAATCTGATGCTCAGAATTAAAGCCTAAAGCACAGAATTTAAGCGATGCGATTGAGTTAAACGCACTTCCCTAGTTAAATGAAACCTCTCCCTTATGGAGAGGTTTTTTTATGGATGAAAAAGGGTTTTTAATGCAAGGATGGATAGTAATTCCAGTCTCTTTAGCCTATTTGGGCGTGTTGTTTTTGATCGCTTGGTATGGAGACAGGCAAGTTCGTTGGCTATCACGCTGGCGTCCATGGATCTATAGCCTTTCTATTGCGGTGTATTGTACCTCTTGGACCTTTTATGGAACGGTCGGGCAGGCGAGCAATAACCCATGGTCCTTCTTGCCCATCTACCTCGCGCCTATTTTGGTTTTCACGTTGGGATGGCGGATCTTAGCTCGGCTTATCCTCATCGCGAAGCGTGAACACATCACCTCTATTGCCGACTTTATCGCGGCTCGTTATGGAAAATCTCAAGGCTTAGCGGTGGCGGTGACCATTATCGCTGTGGTTGGCATTCTTCCTTATATCGCGCTGCAATTGCGCGGTATTACCATGGGGTTGGATATTGTTGCGCCAAACCTAGCCACTGATTTTGGTTATCAGGACTATCACGTCTCTTGGTTTGTGGTCGGTGCATTGGCCATTTTTACCATGCTGTTTGGCACGCGACACATCGATAACACTGAACACCACCGTGGCATGATGATGGCTGTAGCGTTTGAATCCATTGTTAAGCTCGCGGCATTTTTGATTGTTGGCTTGTTCATCATGTACCTGGCGGTGAGTAGTGACAAAATCGACCTGCTTGATGTGGCGGCTTCCACCTATGAATCGCCGAATATTCCGACCTTAATTATTCATACCGTTTTAACCATGTTGGCGATTGTCTGTCTGCCGCGCCAATTCCACACCATGGTGGTTGAGAACGAACGTCCTCAAGATTTGCATACTGCTCGCTGGCTGTTTCCGCTTTATCTGATTTTGATGGGACTTTTCGTGCTGCCAATTGCTTGGGCAGGACAAGGGTTGCTCACTGACATGCCGGCTGATACTTACGTTATCAGTGTGCCAATGGCAGAAGGTGCGAATCACATTGCTTTGTTAGCTTTCCTCGGAGGTACTTCGGCGGCGAGTGGCATGGTGATTGTATCGACCATAGCATTAGCGATCATGGTATCGAATGATTTAGTGATGCCATTGCTGCTGCGTCGTATGCGTCTAACCCAAAGAACACATCGACATTTTTCTGGCCTGTTACTGGTGATTCGACGTGGGTTAATTTTGCTGCTGTTACTTGGTGCTTGGTTGTTTTATCAGGCCCTCGATACTATCCATTCATTGTCGGCTATTGGCTTTCTTTCTTTTGCTGCGATTGCTCAGTTCGCTCCTGCATTAATTGGTGGATTGTACTGGCGTCCCGGAAACCGAAAGGGTGTCTATGTCGGTTTGCTTGTCGGTTCGGTGATCTGGCTGATTACCCTGATGAGTCAAACCAGCATGCTAGCGGGCGATAGTGAAAGTAACTTACTGCTTTGGATTATCACACCGCCAGAACTGCTGAGAAGTTGGGATGTTAGCAGCTCAAATTGGGGCATAGTGCTGAGTATTTTACTCAATACCTTGTGCTATGCCGTGGTCTCAATGACGACCAGACCAAGCCTAAGTGAGCGCTTACAATCGGCAGCATTTGTTGGTACACCACTGCCTGAAAATGAGAACATCAGCCTCTATCAGAACCGTGTGACAGTCGCAGAATTAGAGATGTTGGCATCGCGTTTTGTGGGTCGCAAGCGAGCGAAAAGCGCCTTACATAGCTATTGGCAGCAGCACGGTCAGCCGTTACTTCCTAATCAACAAGCGCCCGCAAGCCTGATTAGACATGCAGAGCGCGTGCTTGCTGGTGTGTTCGGTGCTTCGTCTGCTAAGTTAGTACTCACTTCTGCTTTACAAGGCAGAAACATGCAGCTTGAAGAGGTTGCAACGATCGTTGATGAAGCCTCGGAATTGTACGACTTCAGCCGTGGTTTACTGCAAGGTGCGATTGAACATATTGGCCAAGGTATTGCAGTAATCGACAAACAAATGAGGTTGGTGGCGTGGAATCAACGTTACTTAGAACTGTTTGAGTTCCCTGCTGGCTTGATTCAGGTTGGTCGACCCATCTCAGATGTTATTCGCCATAATGCTGAGCAAGGTTTGTGTGGCCCAGGCGACCCAGAAGATCACGTTCGACGCCGTGTTTATCACCTTGAGCAAGGCACGCGACACACCTCATCTCGTATTCGTCCGGATGGTCGAGTGATTGAGGTGCAAGGTAACCCAATGCCTAGTGGTGGCTTCGTCATGAGCTTTACCGACATCACGGTTTTCAGACAAGCAGAGCAAGCGCTAAAAGATGCCAATGAAAGCTTGGAATCGAGAGTCCATGAACGAACTCAAGAGCTCGAGAAGCTTAACCATCGCTTGGTAAAGGCGACGCAAATTTCTGACCAAGAATCACAATCTAAGAGTCGTTTTCTTGCGGCTGTTAGTCACGATTTGATGCAGCCATTAAATGCTGCTCGCTTGTTTGCTTCTTCGCTATCTGAGGTCGCAAAAGAACAAGAGGAGAAGCAGCTTTCTTCTCATATCGAAAGTGCGTTGGGTGCGGCTGAAGATCTGATTGGCGACCTGCTTGATATCTCGCGATTGGAGTCAGGAAAATTAGAAACCAACATTCACGCGATTGCCGTGCATGATGTGCTGACCAATTTGAATGCCGAATTTAGTGCTTTAGCAACGCAGCAGAAGATCCAATTTCAGATGATCCCATCGTCACTGTTTATTCACTCTGACCCTAAGTTATTAAGACGAGTGATTCAGAACTTTTTAACGAATGCGTTTCGCTATAACCCTGAAGGAAAAGTGGTACTCGGTGCGAGACGAGTCAATGGTCAAGTACGCATTGATGTGTGGGATAACGGAACCGGTATCGATGAAGACAAGCAACAAGAGATATTCGAAGAGTTTACGCGAGGTAGTCAAGTTCGTGCCGATCAGGGGTTGGGATTAGGGTTGGCGATTTCGAAAGGGATTGCTCATGTGCTTGGTCATCAAATCTCGATGCGTTCATGGCCGGGAGAAGGCAGCGTCTTTTCCATCACCTTAGCGAGAGCAGAGCAAGTGGCTCCGGTTGTGCAAGCTTCTACGCCAATGGCGACCAGTGATATCGAGCACTTGAAAATACTGTGTGTCGATAATGAGCGAGAAATTTTGGTCGGTATGGAGAACTTGATAGGGCGATGGGGCTGTGAAGTTAAGACCGCCGTCGACTTAGTCGAAAGTTTGAAGTGTCTCGATGATGATTGGCAGCCGGATGTGATTTTCTCTGATTACCGTTTAGATAATGGCAGAACGGGGCTCGAAGTATTGCAGCAGTGTCGTTTGCGCCTTGGGGACTCTTTTGAAGGGGTCATCATCAGTGCTGATAGAACCGATGACATGCTGGCAGCGATAAAAGCCAATAGCTTCAGCTTTATCGCTAAACCCGTCAAGCCGCTAAAACTCAGAGCGGTCTTAAATCGGGTGAGTTAGTTTAATTAACTCTTAGATATTAAAAAGGCCTCAGCTGAGGCCTTTTTCGATCTGTTCGCTCGGTTATGGATGACCGATTTACTTTAACCCGCGATACCGCCTTGAGTGAGTGTAGTTGGGTCAAGCAGTTTGCTGAGCTCTTCTCGGCTAAGATCGGTTTCTCTTTCTGCGACATCCAGAATTGGTAGGCCTTCTTTATAGGCTTTCTTGGCAATATCAGCCGCCTTCAAGTAGCCAATCACAGGGTTAAGTGCGGTCACCAGAATTGGATTCTTTGACAGTGCCAAATCGAGGTTGTCTTGGCGTACCATGAAGGTAGAAATTGCTTTATCAGCCAGTGCGACTGAACTGTTTGCTAACAACTCAATGCTTTCTAATACGTTATGAGCAATAACGGGCAGCATCACATTCAATTGGAAGTTACCCGATTGGCCTGCAATCGTAATGGTGGTGTCATTACCTATTACTTGAGCCGCCGCCATGGCTGCAGCTTCTGGAATTACAGGGTTTACCTTGCCAGGCATGATAGACGAGCCCGGTTGTAGAGCCTGCAACTCAATTTCCCCTAAGCCAGCTAACGGCCCTGAGTTCATCCAGCGAAGATCGTTTGAGATCTTCATGATCGCAACTGCTGCAGTTTTAAGCTGACCTGACAGTGCAACGATCGCGTCTTGGCTGCTGAGGTTAAAAAAGAAGTTTTCACTCGAGGTAAAACTGATCTTTGTCGATTGAGACAGGTTACTTGCAAACTTATCGGCAAAGCGTGGGTCGGCATTGATCCCCGTACCTACCGCTGTGCCACCTTGAGCAAGCGCCTTGATTGCTGGCAAACTGCTTTCAATCGCTTGCTTGGCGTGTTCAATCTGGAACTTCCAACCACCAAGCTCTTGAGCAAAGGTAATCGGCATCGCATCCATTAGGTGAGTACGACCTGTTTTTACTACCTCAGCAAGCTCTTGCTGTTTAACGGTAAGTGTTGCAGAAAGGTGGGTAAGTGCAGGCAGCAGCTTATTTTCCGCCATCAAAGCGACACTGACTTGAATTGCTGTTGGCACGACATCGTTACTGCTTTGCCCCATGTTTACGTGATCATTCGGGTTCACGTCTCCTTGCAGGCTTCTTGAAGCGAGTGTCGCAATCACTTCGTTAGCATTCATGTTAGAGCTGGTGCCAGAGCCCGTCTGATAGACATCAATAGGGAATTGCTCGAGGTGTTTACCATCGATGATCTCTTGGCTGGCTTCGGCTATCGCGTTGGCAATATCACCTTCCAGTAAACCTAGCTGAGCATTAGTATCGGCGGCGGCCAGTTTAATTAACGCCAGTGCTTGAATGAAGCTGGTTGGCATCTTGTGTGAACTAAACGCGAAATTATCCGCGGCACGTTGAGTTTGGGCTTGGTATAGCGCATCGGCAGGAACTTTCACTTCGCCCATGCTGTCTTTTTCTATCCGAAATTGTAGGGTCATGTTCTATCCTTGTTAGCCAAGTGGGGCTTGGACTTGTTGTAGTGTTTGGCTGAGATTCAAAAAACGCGCTTGGCCTTGTGGTTGCTGGCAGTAGTGGCGTTTCAAATAAAATAGTGGTGAGTGAATAGAGTCTAGGCAGATATGTCGAAAGGCGAAACTGCGGTCACGAGACTCAATCGCTTCTATCAAATGAAAGAAAACTTGGCGCAGATACAGCTCGCATAACAAGATGTTTTCTTGGGCGGCATGCTTTTCATAGTAAGCCGAAAGCGTTAGACCACATTGAATATAGTCTCGAATCACAAAAGGCTCGTGGCCTTGAACTTGCTCTAATGAAGCAAAGCGATCTTGTGCTTTGTAAAACCTCGAATAGAGACCCTGCTGTTCTTTCATCATTATTTGCATCTCTTCAATGGGATGTTAATGATAATTATTATCAAATGAGATTTTAAAAACAACCCTTTGTTTATCTTTTTATAAAATGGAGGGGAAAAGAAAAAGCCGATACATGACGTATCGGCTTTCTGAGATTCAGTACCTAATCCCTACAATGTAAGTACTGATTCATTTTTTGCTAAACATCTTTGTTTAGTGGTCGTGAGCTTCACCAGCACCTTTCGGGTAACGGATGTTCTCAACCATATCTTGTACATCTTGTGGAACTTCAGCAGTTACTTTGTTTACAGCAATTGATACTACGAAGTTTAGACACATACCTAGCGTACCGATGCCTTCTGGGCTGATACCAAACCACCAGTTTTCCGGTGTGCTTGCTGCTGGGTTAATGAACTTGAAGTAGATGATGTAGCTTGCTGTGAAGGCAATACCTGACAACATACCTGCAATTGCGCCTTCCTTATTCATCTTCTTGTAGAAGATACCTAGGATGATGGCAGGGAAGAAGGATGCTGCGGCTAAGCCGAAGGCAAACGCTACTACCTGAGCTACGAAGCCTGGTGGGTTAATACCCAAGTAACCTGCGCCAACAATCGCGACCATGGCAGCCAAACGAGCGGTTAATAGCTCCTGCTTGTCGGTCATGTTTGGTCTGAAGCCTTTCTTCAACAAGTCATGTGAAATCGACGTTGAGATTACCAGTAGTAGACCAGCGGCTGTTGATAGTGCGGCAGCTAGGCCACCGGCTGCAAGTAGTGCTACAACCCAGTTTGGTAGTTTTGCTAGCTCTGGAGAAGCCAGTACGATGATGTCACGGTTAATCTTCATCTCGTTGCGTTCGTCGCCCGAGTAGAACATTTTGCCATCGCCGTTCTTATCTTCCCAACCAACTAGGCCAGTGCTTTCCCAGTTTTTGTACCAGCTTGGTGCGTCTGCTGCTGCGACACCTTGCATGTCTGGGCCGTTAATCGTTTCGATCATGTTTACACGAGCGAAGGCTGCAACACCAGGTGCTGTTGTGTATAGCAATGAGATGAACAGTAGTGCCCAACCTGCTGAGATACGAGCATCACGTACTTTTGGTACCGTGAAGAAACGAATGATTACGTGTGGAAGACCGGCAGTACCTACCATTAGAGCTGCACAGATGAAGAATACATCTACCATGCTCTTGTTACCTTCGGTATAGGCGGTAAATCCGAGTTCTTCGGTGAGTCCATCCAGTTTATCAAGTAGGTATACATCTGTACCTGATAGAGTCGAGCCCATACCAACTTGTGGAAGTGGGTTACCTGTCATCATGATTGAGGTAAAGATTGCTGGAACAAGGAAGGCGAAAATGAGGACACAGAATTGAGCTACCTGCGTATAAGTGATGCCTTTCATGCCACCAAGCACTGCGTAGAAGAACACAATACCCATACCAATGATGATGCCTAGGTTAATATCAACTTCTAGGAAACGAGAGAATACAACGCCAACACCACGCATCTGGCCTGCAACGTACGTAAATGATACGAAGATTGCACAAAATACCGCTACCATACGTGCTGTTTTCGAGTAGTAACGTTCACCGATGAAATCAGGAACCGTAAACTGACCGAACTTACGTAGGTAAGGTGCTAAACATAGCGCAAGTAGTACATAACCACCTGTCCAACCCATTAGGTAAACCGCACCGTCGTAACCAACGAATGAGATGATACCAGCCATTGAGATGAATGATGCTGCCGACATCCAGTCAGCGGCTGTTGCCATGCCGTTTGCTACTGGGTGTACGCCGCCGCCAGCAACGTAGAATTCACTCGTTGTTCCAGCACGAGCCCAGATTGCGATGCCGATATAGACTGCGAAAGTAATACCGACGAGAATAAACGTCCAAGTTTGAATATCCATGTTCTAGCCTCTAGTCTTCCTGTACGTTGTATTTTTTGTCCAGCTTATTCATGCGAACAACGTAAATAAATATCAACGCCACGAAGGTATAAATTGAACCTTGTTGAGCGAACCAAAAACCTAGCTTAAACCCGCCAAATTGAATGGTATTTAGGACATCCACAAATAAGATGCCAGCGCCATAAGACACCACAAACCAGACAGCGAGTAGTGTTCCCATTATTCCCAAGTTTTCCTTCCAGTAGGCTTGAGCATGTTCCGTAGATTCGAACGCCATTGCCTTCTCCTTTAATTCCGTTTTCGTAGAAACCGTTTCTGTAGAAATTGCCGTGTTAACGTAATGTTACGATTTAGAGTGTAGCAAGGATAAATCAAGGGATCTGTGCAACTTTAGTCGGGACGCTATTAGCGCTAATGTCCTGAAATATGGGAGCTAGGAGACAGAACCATAGAAAAACGTGATGTTGCAATAATGTTAAATTAGCCAAAGGTCTAACAAAGAGGGATGAATTAGAGTGCGAGTCATAAAATTTAACAACTAAATGACCGAGAAACTGTATTTAGCCCTGCTTATGACACGAAGCGAAACATAAGTTTGTTATAGTAACTACGGCACTTTCACCGACCGTGCCTTGCTAAACGGCAAAAGATCAACAGGCTTAAAGCTCGGATTTTATTCTTTGGGGGAACGAATTGGACGCAATAACCATTAACCACTTATTCTTGACTGGTGCCGTACTCATCGCCATCAGCGTACTTTTCTCACAAGTGTCCTCTCGATTGGGCGTTCCGATTCTTTTGATCTTTTTGTTCGTTGGTATGTTAGCGGGTGAAGATGGACCCGGTAATATTCATTTCGATGATTACTCACTGACCTATTTGGTGAGTAACCTTGCGCTTGCCGTGATTCTGTTGGATGGCGGTATGCGAACCAAGGTGGCGAGCTTCAAGGTCGCTTTCTGGCCTTCGCTCTCGCTGGCGACGATAGGTGTCGCATGTACAGCAACCTTAACCGGATTAATGGCGGCTTGGCTGTTTGACTTGTCATTAATGCAGGGCATCTTGGTCGGGGCGATTGTTGGTTCAACCGATGCGGCAGCGGTATTCTCTTTGCTGAAAGGACAGAGTCTCAATGAGCGTGTGGGTTCAACTCTAGAGATCGAATCAGGCACTAACGACCCAATGGCGGTGTTCCTGACGGTGACTTTAATTGCGCTGTTAGGTAACCCTGACGCTGAGATGGGAATGAACTTCCTACTGCAAAGTTTTGCGATGCAGTTTGGTATCGGTACTCTTGTTGGTATTGGCGGCGGCTGGGTTCTATGGAGCTTAATCAATCGAGTACAACTGGCTGATGGCCTTTACTCCATTCTGGTACTCAGTGGGGGCGTGGCTCTGTTTGCGTTCTCTAACATGCTTGGCGGTAGTGGCATCTTATCGATTTACCTCGTAGGTCTGTTCATTGGTAATCGTCCAACGCGTTCTCGACACTCTATTCTTAATGTCCTAGACGGTATGACGTGGCTAAGTCAGATCGTGATGTTCTTGGTGTTGGGTTTATTGGTGACACCATCGACCTTAATGGACATTGCACTTCCTGCGTTAGCATTGGCTTTCGGTATGATCTTGTTTGCTCGCCCGTTGTCTGTTTGGTTGGGTTTACTGCCGTTCAGAAGCTTTACCACCAAAGAACGTTGGTTTGTTTCTTGGGTAGGTTTACGTGGCGCTGTGCCGATCATTTTGGCGGTGTTCCCGATGATGGCTGGCCTGCCCAATGCTCAGCTTTACTTCAATATCGCCTTCTTCGTGGTTATGGTTTCGCTGATTGTTCAGGGCGGTAGCTTGATGAAAGTGGCGAGGTTGGCTCAGGTGACCTTACCACCCACACCAACACCGATTTCTCGTACTGGCATGGAGATTTATCCGACCAGTGAGTGGGAGATGTTTGTCTACAAGCTGAAAGAAGAAAAGTGGTGTGTTGGTGAACCGCTTAAGCGTTTGTCTATGCCTGAAGGGACGCGAATTACGGCACTGTTTAGAAAAGATGCTTTGCTTCACCCATCGGGTAGCACCGTGTTAGAGGCGAACGATATTCTCTGTGTGCTTGGTCAAGATAAAGACCTAGATAGCTTAAGTGCGCTATTCAGTGAGGCTCCTCTAGCTGAAGAGTCCGCTCGATTCTTTGGTGATTTCTTCCTGGATGTCGAACTATCGATTACAGCGGTCAGTGATTGTTATGGTATCGAACTGGGCTCGGAAGAAGAGCGAGAAATGACGCTAAAACAATTGGCAGAGCGAGAGCTTGGTGCACACCCTGTATTGGGTGATAGCTTTATGTGGTATGACATTACTTGGGTGGTCGCAGAGATAGATGATCATAAAGTCGTCAGGTTGGGTTTATGTTTGCCAAAGACGACTTTAGAAGAGGATATAAGTGAAGTTTAGTTGTGGACTTCTTGTAGCAAGATAACCGCCTGAGTTCGGTTTTTCACATCCAGTTTACGGAAGATGGCTGTCATATGTGCTTTGATAGTCGCTTCCGAAACATTCAATTCATAGGCGATTTGCTTGTTTAGCAAGCCGTCTGAAAGCATCCCTAGCACCTTGTATTGCTGAGGTGTCAGTGTGGAAAGCTTTTCCGCAAGGTCGCTACAGGCTGCATTATTGGTGATAAGCCCTTCAGGAAAGAACGGGTCGCCATTCAGCACTTGATTCAGTGCACTGACCAATTCACGCATATCACTCGACTTAGGAATGAAACCAAACGCACCGTGGCTTTTCACTTGAGTGACAACGCTGGCATCCTCGCTGGCTGATATCACCACGATCGGTAAATCTGGATATTCAGCACGCAGTTGAATTAAGCCCGACATCCCGTTTGCTCCCGGCATTTTAAGGTCGAGAAGTAACAGGTCTGGTTCATCTTCTTTTTTTAGTAGAGTCAGTAAGGCATCGAGAGAATCAGCCTCAAGCAGGTTCGCACCGCTGATAGCCATATGAACTGACTGAAATAGGGCGTTGCGAAAGAGAGGGTGGTCATCAGCAATGATGATGGTATAGGTCGAGTCCATGACGTTCATACTTTTAACAATTTAGTTAATATTTATTATCATCCTGATTGAGTATGTGGACAATATTTATGCATTAAAAGTCTGAACCATATCGACTTTTATCCCCAGAATAAGAAAGCGTTACTCTGAATAACAAAAAAGCCGCACAGCCATCTCGTTACGGAGGGGCGGTGCGGCTTTCGTTAGTGCTTGTATTTAGACGAATGTCGTCGCTATAGCTGGTGGTCTTGCATGTGTTTTAAGAATACATCGGCAGGCATAAAGCCCGTCACACGAGCATTTGGAACATGGTTACCCTCACCATCCCAGAACTCTATGGTTGGCAACCCGAGTACCTGCAATTGTTTAAGCAGTTCAATGTCTTGAGGCATGTTTCTCGTTACGTCAGCCTGAAGCAGGACGAAATCAGAAAGCTTGTTCTCAACATCTGCTTGGTGGAAGGTGTACTTCTCAAACTCTTTACATGCCACACACCAATCGGCGTAGAAATCGAGCATCACTGGTTTGCCGAGTTTCTTGGCTTCGATGAGCTGGATTTCTAACTCTTCAACCGTGTTGACGCGGGCAAATTGGATTTGTTGCTCAACCACAACGCTCTTTTCTGCGAACCAGTAATTGAGTGCAGGTTGAGCTGATGCGAACAGGCCAAGCATCGCGATGATACCTACAGCGCTCTGTTTCCAACCACCGAATGGCAGTGCATTCTTGCTGTGGTAAAGCCAACCAAAGGCGATGAAACCAAGCCCAGACCAAAGCACGGTTGCCCATAATTCAGGGATAATACGCTCTAGTAGGAAGATAGGGGCTGCCAGCAAGATAAAGCCAAATACGATCTTAACCTTGTCCATCCAGCTACCTGCTTTCGGCAGAAGCTTATTACCAAATACCGCAACCAAGATCAGCGGGATACCCATACCCATGGCTAAGGCATACAGAGCAATCGCACCCGTTAATAGGTCGCCACTTTGAGCCACATACAGCAGCGCACCTGACAATGGAGCTGTGGTACAAGGTGAACACACCAAGCCAGAGATAGCACCCATCGCGAACACGCCCAAGGTATTGCCGCCTTGCTGTTTGTTACTTTGATTGTTAAGCCAAGTTTGGATACTGCTTGGAAGTTGCAGGTTATAAACGCCAAACATCGACATGGCTAATGCCACGAATAGAACGCTCAACGCAATTAATACATAAGGGTGTTGCATCGCAGCTTGGAACTGCATGCCCGCAGAGGCAACCACTAAACCTAATAAGGTGTAGGTCAGTGCCATGCCTTGCACATAGATGAAGGACAGCATCAGCGCGCGACCTTGGCTGAGCTTGCCGCCGCCTAATACGATACCGGTTAGGATTGGGTACATAGGCAGAACACACGGCGTAAAGGCTAAGCCAACACCGAGAGCTAAGAATAATAGTGGCGTCCACCAACTGTCACCCAGCTTATCGGCTAAGCCAGCTTCTTTTGATACGGGAGCATTGGCTTGTTGAGTGGTATTGCTTGCTGCGTCAGTGGTAGGAGAAGAGGCTTGTACTGAATTGTCAGCTTCACCAGCTGCATCAGAAGAACCTTGTAAAGCACCACTGTTTTGCTCATCACTGCTTTTCATATCCCCAGAACTCGTCGCAGTAAACGGTTCAATGTCGATTACTCGGATCTCTGGTGGGTAACAGAAACCAGCATCTGCACAGCCTTGATACTTAACGATAAGCTGTGAGCCATCTTGGTAACTCTGTAGAGGAACTTGCACGAATAATGGCTGAGTATAGATGCTCACCTCACCGAAGAATTCATCTTGGTGTGGTTGGCCATTTTCCATTTCAACATTGCCGATAGTGAGATTTTGGCCAGTGAACGAGAGGCTATGTTGATAGAGGTAGTAGCCCTCTTTTACTTGCCAGTCGAGAAGGACCTTGCCGTCTTGCTGGTAGTAATTGAAAGGGAAAGCTTGGTCTACAGGGACAAAACCGTTGTTATTGCCTCCGAAGCTTGGCTCGGCGTTGTCGTTTCCAAAAAGCGCCCACGCAGGCTGGGTGAACAGGGAAACACAAACAAAAAGTAATGTGGCAAGTCGTCGCATACTATTTAGTCATCAAAATGGAGTTGAAGGTATCTTAACTCAATCAGACCGTAATAGTTTGTGATTAGTTTCATCGGTAGACAAATATCCCCTAAGGCGGGTGGGCTATTTTCTGGGGCAGTCGAGAGAGTGTCAGTCGCTCAACATGAGTTGTCAGCTTTTGCCAATAAGACATTTAAGCCACTCCTAAGCGTGCTCTTACTACTTGTTCGCAAGCATCTATATTCGTGGTGTCTTTCGGAATAATTAACACCGTGTCATTGCCGCCAACCGTACCGATAATCTCGGTATGTGGGTCGATATCAACCAATCTTGCGACCAACTGTGCGCAACCAGGGTTTGTTTTTACGATCACCATTGCTTGGTTGTGAGTAATTAATTCGATTTGTGATGAGATTGACGCATCGACACGTACCGGTGCGCTTTCTACGGTGATGCAGTAAACCTTTTTGCCACAGGCGTTCTGGATTTTGACAACACCGAGTTGTGACAAAATACGAGACACAGTCGACTGGCTAATGCCTGTATAACCAATGTCGACGAGTTTCTCTCGCAGCTGGTTCTGGGTCGAGAAGCTTTGCTGTTGTAGTAAGCGTTTGCACGCTGCAGTCAGTGTTTTATCTTCAGCTGAATACAAGCAACCGTGCTCAGTGATTTGGTTCATGAACAACTCCTTAAAGCCAACGTGTGGGTATCGCTTGTCCATAGCGCAGAACGCACTCCCAAAGCCGTAGAGTACGATTGTTAATTAGGGCTTACCGATGAATCCCGAAATAAATAGGAAGGGTATGCGTGATGTATGATCTTCTATTCATCCAGTCTACCACTAAAGAATAGTTATCTTTTTGAAGGCGATCACCAAACAAAATTCTGGTTATTTGCTTTTTTGTGGAATTTTATTCTTTGGGTAAGTGGATATTTATTCCGGGTTGGGAATAAATATCCATGTAGTTTGAGCGGTTTCTTTTACGAAGGTAAGAGCGCTAAGGGCTAGCGGATTTCACTCATGATCTCGCGAGAGAATACTTTTTCACAATAGTGACATTTTAGTTGGACGTTTTCGTGTTTTAGCTGCACTTTAAAGCTACTTTCAACGGGTTCACCGTGCGAAATACAGTTGCTATTCGGGCAAGAGTACACACTGTTGATTTGGTCTGGCAGTACTAATGTTAGCTTATTAACCACCTTGTACTCTTCAATCTGATTTACCGTCGCTTGCGGCGCATACAGAGCCAATTGGTTGGCTTGTTCCTTGGTCAGAAAGATGTTCTCAATCTTGATCAGATCTTTGTGACCAAGCGCAGATGATGGCAGATTCAATCCCATGGTGATGCGTTGTTCTGTTTTGTGTAGCTTAAACAGTTTAAGGATTTTGATACCAAGATGAGCAGGGATGTGGTCAATCACGCTGCCGTTACGGATCGCTTCTACTTGTAGCTGAGTTTGTTTAACCATGACTGTTTCTCCTGCTTATAAAGTGTCGTTAAGAACTAGGGCCAATAGGGCTTCGCGAGCGTATACACCGTTTTCAGCTTGTTCAAAGTAGTAAGCGTGTGGCGTTTTATCTACGTCGGTTGTGATTTCATCGACGCGTGGTAATGGGTGAAGCACCTTCATGTTCTGGCGTGCATCTTTCAAGGTATCGGCCGTTAGAATGTAAGCCGACTTCATGTGCGCGTATTCTGACGCATCAAAGCGCTCTTTCTGTACGCGAGTCATGTACAGGACATCCAGTTCAGGCACCACTTCTTCAATGCTGCTGTGGGTGCTGTATTGGATGCCCATCTCTTCCAACTCTTCACAGATGTAATCAGGCATCGCTAACACTTCTGGCGCGATAAAGAAGAAACGCACGTTATTGAATTTTGATAGTGCTTGCGTCAAAGAGTGTACGGTACGGCCATATTTTAGGTCGCCGACGAAAGCCACATTGAGGTTATCGAGCGTGCCTTGCGTTTCGTAAATCGAGAACAGATCCAATAAGGTTTGCGTTGGGTGTTGGTTTGCACCGTCGCCACCATTCACAATTGGCACACCGTTAGAAAATTCAGACGCTAAGCGCGCCGCGCCTTCTTGTGGGTGACGCATCACAAAGGCATCCACGTAAGATGAAATCACTTGAACGGAATCGGCAAGTGTTTCGCCTTTTTTCGCCAGCGATGTGTTGCCGCCATTATCAAAGCCGATGACTGTGCCGCCAAGGCGTTGAACTGCGGTTTCAAATGAGAGGCGAGTTCGAGTTGAAGGCTCAAAGAAGCAGCTCGCAACGACTTTATTTTTCAGCAGATCAGGGTTTGGTTCTGCTTTGAGTCTTGCTGCAGTATCGACGATAAGCTCCAGTTCATCACGAGATAGCTCTGGAATGGAGATGATGTGCTTGTTAAATAACGAATGCGCCATAACGGGTCTTCCTTTTTCTATGCATACAGTCAAATTGCGGACAAAAAAAAGCCCCCTAAAAATAGGAGGCTTCGAAATGATCAATAGAGCAAAATAAAAATGACACCAACGCCGTTCTAAGGCGTATTGGCTGACAATCATGTGCGAAAAAATTGCGGTTCATTTTTTGCTCTCTTAAGACAAATTGCGGAGGATTATACTCAGATAAAAAGGCCATGCAATACTTTCTGTAAAGTATTCATTTAATGGATTTTTATGCGAGATTACGTCCATTTTAAACTCCCATTTAAGTCTTTGTTGGGGCTGAGACTTACAGGGTTTTCCAGGAAATTATCTCTTCAACCACATGAAAAAAAATGCGAGTTTTATTCAAGGTCAAAATCCCAAGAACGCCACTCGCATTTCCCTGTCATTGCACTTAACTTATCAACGTATTTCGAACAAGTGAGTGCCTAGCTTCTTAATTTTTAACGTCTTAACTGTTTTGTTTCTTAGGTAATTAGCTGCCTAATGTCGCAACCATTACTGCTTTGATGGTGTGCATGCGGTTTTCTGCTTCATCGAACACGATAGAGTATTCAGACTCAACCACTTCATCCGTCACTTCTACGCCATCTTTAAGCTGCGGATATTCAGCAGCAAGCTGTTTGCCGACAGTTGTATCTTCGCCGTGGAAAGCAGGTAGGCAGTGCATGAATTTCACATGTGGGTTGCCTGTTGCTTTGATCATGTCCATGTTGACTTGGTAAGGCATCATTAGGTTGATACGCTCAGCCCATGCTTCTTTCGCTTCGCCCATTGATACCCAAACGTCGGTGTATAGGAAGTCACAACCTTGCACGCCTTCTTGAACATCTTCTGTTAGCGTGATTTTGCCGCCAGTGTGTTCTGCGATTTCACGACATTGAGCCAATAGCTCTTCTTGTGGCCAGAATTGTTTTGGAGCAACAAGGCGAATGTCCATGCCCATTTTCGCAGCGCCAACCATTAGAGAGTTACCCATGTTGTTGCGAGCATCACCTAGGTAAGCAAACTTGATTTCATGCAATTGCTTGCCACGGCCGTATTCCGTCATAGTTAGGAAGTCAGCTAGGATTTGTGTTGGGTGGAATTCGTCAGTCAGGCCATTCCACACAGGAACGCCAGCGTAAGCGCCTAGCTCTTCAACGATTTCTTGACCAAAGCCGCGGTATTCGATGCCATCGTACATACGGCCTAGAACGCGAGCGGTGTCTTTCATTGATTCTTTGTGGCCAATTTGAGAGCCAGATGGGCCTAAGTAAGAAACTCGAGCACCTTGGTCGAATGCTGCTACTTCGAATGCACAGCGAGTACGAGTTGAGGTTTTTTCAAAGATAAGCGCAATGTTTTTGCCAGTCAGTGTTGGCTGTTCGTAACCGTTGTACTTCGCTTTTTTTAGCTCCATAGAAAGATCTAACAAGTGTTGAATTTCGCGTGGAGTGAAATCTAGTAGTTTTAGGAAGTTACGATTGCGTAGGTTAAAAGCCATGATGTATTCCTTCTTAGATTTAGGCGCTTCCTTGTTACAGGGAAATAAAATTCAAGAAAGCGCGATTCAATTTTTAGTTAAAGTTGTTCGGTTTTGTTTGTTTCGTTTAATCTGTTTTCGCAAGCTTTAAAAGCTTTCAAGACTTAAGGTTCTCAAGCTTTAAGTTTTTCAAGATGATAAAGCTCGCTAGTGCATTAACCTTTGGTGATATTGGTGCCCGCTTGGCCTTGCAGGATTTGCAAACCATCTTCGAGTGCGCCGATACCCACTACTTTGCCGCCTTGCTGAATGAACTCGCACGATGCTTCAATTTTTGGCCCCATTGAGCCTGCATCAAATGTAAACTTCGCCAATTCACTTGGTGTAGTACTGCGCAGTGCGTGTTGAGTCGGTTTGCCCCAATCAAGATAAACAGCGTCAGCATCGGTCAGAATAAGTAGTGCATCCGCATCCAATTGTTTCGCCAAGAAAGCCGCTGACATGTCTTTGTCGATAACCGCTTCAACGCCGACTAATTTGCCATTTTCTTTTTTCACTGGGATGCCACCACCGCCAGTACAAATTACGAGGTGACCTGCATCGATAAGTTGAGTGATCGCTTCGTGTTCAACAATGCCAGTAGGGCGTGGGCTTGGCACTACTCGACGGAAATGTTGACCGTCTGGTTTTACGATCCAGTGGAATTTCTCCGCTAACTCACGCGCTTCTGCTTCTTCGTAGATCGGGCCAATTGGCTTAGTTGGATCTGCGAATGCAGGATCGTTTGGATCAACGGTCATTTGCGTCAACATGCATGAGATGTTGCGGTCAGGCAGGTAGTTTTTGAACTCTTGCATCAGCATGTAGCCGATCATGCCTTGAGTCTCACTGCCCAATACATCCAATGGATACGGGTTTACTTTTTTGTACTCCAAACCTTGCAGAGCAAGTAAGCCAACTTGTGGACCATTACCGTGCACTAGAACCACGTTGTACACTTTCGCGATTTCAGAGATGGTTTTAACAGCCGTTTCAATATTACGGCGTTGAACATCGGCTTCTAACGGCTCACCGCGACGAAGTAGGGCATTACCGCCGAGTGCAACAACAACAGTTTGCTTAGTCATAATTGTGTTCTCTCATTTTGGCCAAGTTGAGATTATTTAAGGTCGTTCAACTTGGCCGTTTCGTCTTAGTGATTAGATACCATCACGCTCAATTGGGCAGCTCATGCAGCGTGCACCACCGCGACCGCGACCAAGTTCGTCTCCTGGAATCGGAAGAACCGTGATGCCTGCTTTGTCGTATTTTTCGTTGGTGTATGTGTTGCCTTCGTAGCCAATAACAACGCCAGGTTTAACCGTTAGAACGTTGTTTGCATCGTTCCACTGCTCACGTTCTGCATGGAAGTTGTCGCCACCCGTTGTGATTAGGTTTAGCTTGTCTACGCCAAGTGCTTTCTCGATAGCTGTTACGAAGTAGCCTTCTTCTTTCACTTTCACTGCGCCTGACTCATCGCCAGTTAGGTTCCAGCACTGCACGTCTTTACTTACCACTTCAGGGTAAACAGAGAACGTATCTTCGTTCATGTGAGTCATCACGGTGTCTAAGTGCATGCAAGAACGGTGTTTTGGTAGCTGCATTGCGATAACTTGTGTCGCTTGACCGTGTTTGAATAGGCTAGACGCTAAGTGTTCAACACCTTGTGCTGTTGTACGCTCAGACATACCGATAAGAACCGCGCCACGGCCGAGAACAAGAACGTCACCACCTTCGATTGTTGAGTTGTCGTAGTTGATGTTTTCTTCATCACCGAAGTATTTAATGAAGTCTTCGCCTGCGAATGTTGGGTGCCAGCGGTAAATAGCGCGAACGTGGTTTGTTTCACGTTGACGAGCAGGTTTCGCCATCGGGTTGATAGATACGCCACCGTATACCCAGCAAGATGTGTCACGAGTAAATAGGTGGTTTGGTAGAGGTTCGATAATGAAGTCAGTTGGTGCGTGCATGCCTTGCATCATTGAAGATGATTTCATTGGCATTTCAGCGTAAGACAGACCGCCCGTTAGGATTTTTGCTAGCTCTAAGTTTGGTAAGTCGCCCAAGTAGCAGCGCACATCATTAGCGAATGTTTTACCCAAACGGTAATCAGATACCTGGCAGCTTAGTAGCCAGTCTTTCGCTTCTGGCACTGCTAGTGTGTCTGCTAGTAGGTCAGTAAGAAGAAGAACTTCAACACCCTGATCACGTAGCGTTTTAGTAAATGCGTCATGCTCTTTACCTGCGCGCTCAACAGCCAGTACGTCATCAAATAGTAAATCGTGACAGTTAGAGGGTGTTAGGTGAGTCAGTGCGCGTCTTGGGCGGTGAACTAGAACACGGCGCAATTGACCTATTTCAGAACCTACATAGAACTTACTCATGATCGTCTCTCTCTTATATATTTGAATTACTTTTATCGCTAAGAGTAATTATTTATTTTCAGTGGAGAATAATGAATTATTTTATTCATATCTCTTGTCTGGAATTAATATTACGCCTGCTACTCAGGTATTCTTAGAGATCTATCACAAATCGTTTTTTATCCCGCAGCCCTTTAAAATTAAGGGTTTTAACAAACTTTATGCACTTTTAGTCATGACGATTACATTCTAAATAGTTAGCTGTTAGGGAACTTTATGCACGCTTTTTTGATGAACCTTCCTAGAATCAAAATTGTTAGGGATTATATGCATAATAGTTTTATTGATAAGAATGTACTTAGCTTGGAAGTATGCAAAGTTTCTATTTAGATATTTAATTTTGGATGTGAAATTAATTATTTATTAACAAAATAAATGCGAATAAAGCTGTTGTGGTCACACTTTATAATTGGTTTTTTTAAGCCAGTTTTCTAAAAAAATAGCTTTTATTTCCCCTTTGGTTATTACAAGGTGAATAACTTTAAATATAATTAACGTTAATAAATGACTAAATATCTTTATAAACATAATGGAGAGGGATGGATTATTTTTTATTAGCCTTAACATCAATATTAAAACGTTGATTTACGCTTTGTCGAAGGTGTCCTTGGGTTGTTTAAGGTTGGCTGATGAGGTTAGCTATAGAGAGGCTTAAAATAGAGTGTGTGCAGCTCGTGAGGTTGTTTTGGGGACTGGCTCTGAGGGAGATAGCAATAAAAAAGCCGCTAAGAAAGCGGCTTTGAACGAGAAGGTGGTGTGTAGGTTTTAGATAAGCGCACCAATACTTAGTACAACGATGCAGAACACCATCAAGATTCCGATTAATGGCATCACCCATTTAACCCAGCGCACGTAAGGGACACGAGCAATCGCCAAGCCGCCCATTACCACTGCAGAGGTTGGAGTGATTAAGTTGACCAAGCCAGATGCAGATTGGTAAGCGGTGATAACAAGGTCACGACCTACGCCAGCAAAATCGGCTAATGGCGCCATGATTGGCATAGTCAGCACTGCTAGACCAGAGGTCGAAGGTACTAAGAATGACAGTAGAATTTCTAAGAAGAACATCACGTTAATGAAGACAACTGAAGAAAGGCCAGTCACCATTTGTTCTGCTGAGAAAAGAATAGTGTCGGTGATCATACCGCGGTCCATTACGACTACGATACCACGTGCGATACCTATGATAAGCGCAACGCCCAGTAGGTCTCGAGCACCGTCAATGAAGCTAGTTGTGAACTCTTCCTCGCTCATGCGAGACACAATACCGACAATAATAGTCGCTGCTAAGAACATCGCGGAGATCTCTGCCATCCACCATCCAGCAACGGATACACCGTAAATCATGACAGCGAAAGAGCCACCAAAAATGGCCAGGATCAGTTTGCGAGTCGCGGTGAACTCCAGTTTTTCACCACTTGCGTTGCCAAGGAAGTGCGCTTTGTTCTCTTCGTATTTGTCGTAAACAATCGATGTTGTTGGATCGGCTTGTACCATTCTTGCGTAGTGCATGACGTAGGCGACACAGATACCCCAACCAATAATCAGCATTCCAATACGCAGCGCGATACCGTCGGTAAATGGAATACCAGAGGCGTTGGCAGCAATAACGGTCGCGAATGGGTTAATGGTAGAGCCTAGCACCCCAATGCCCGCGCCAAGCAATACCGTCGCAGCCGCAACTAGAGGGTCAAAGCGAGCTGCCATCATTACTGGTACTAGTAATGTATAGAATGGCAGTGATTCTTCCGCCATGCCGTAGACGGTACCGCCAGCGGCAAACAATGCCATCAGTATCGGTATCATCAACTCTTCTCGCCCCTCTAAGCGGGCGGTAACGCGCTCGATGCCAGCATCAATGGCACCCGTTTTGGTTACTAGCCCTAAGAAGCCACCAATGATTAAGATGAACAGCGAAACGTCGATAGCCGCGGCTTCATAGCTATTGTGGTCGTAGAAGCCATCAATAGGCGCTAGCAGTACATCAATCACGCCTTGAGGGTTACCTTCTACCGCTTGATAGGTTCCGGTTACGGGTACTTCTCGGCCTAGCTCTTCATTCATTGCACGGTCGTATTGGCCTGCTGGAACAATCCAGGTAAGCAGCGCGACGAACGCAATCAGAATAAATAGAATGGTGTAGGCAGAAGGAAATTTAAAGTTGGCAAAGAAGCCGCCCTTTTTTTTCTCGCTTGGTATCGTTTGAGTTGTCATGGCTATCTCCTTACATCATCTTAAATAGAAGTGATGTGAATTAGCGACTAATGATTTATAGATTGTAAATACACGGACACTTATAAAGCACTCAACGATATAAAGTTGCTGACTTTAAATTAAGGTTGTTTTTATATTTACCAATCCAAATGAAGTTAGATTTAATTTAGCTGCGGTTATTTTATTCCTTACGTAAGTATTTAAGTTTGGTGCTGTTCACAAAAATAATGGCTAATGAAAGGGCTGAAAAATGGCAGAAAATTGGCAAGGTTTTTTGGTTAGTTAGCTTGGATTAATATTCGATGGGGATGACGGTAAATCAAAGGGAGATTGACTGGGTAGGCATTCCTAATTAATGGACTGAATAATCCTGGAATTTTATTCAAACTTTATTTTTAGTTGGTTTTTGAATTTTATAACGGTTATTTGACGTGTATCAAATAACACATTGAGCAGAAAACAAAAAAGGAAGCCGAAGCTTCCTTTTTTAGTTTAGAACATTAGTGATTACTAGATGAATAGGCCGCCAAATGCGAAGCCGAGTGCAACCGCTGTACTGATTGTTACCACACCAGGAATGAAGAATGGGTGATTAAATACGTACTTACCAATACGCGTTGAGCCTGTGTCATCCATCTCAACCGCTGCCAGTAGCGTAGGGTAAGTTGGAAGTACGAACAGTGCACTTACTGCAGCAAAAGAAGCCACGGCTGTTAGTGGTGCTACGCCAATCGCTAGAGCTGCTGGCATTAGTGCAACTGTTGTTGCGCCTTGAGAGTAAAGCAGCATAGAAGCGAAGAACAAAACAAGAGCCAGCATCCATGGGTAGTCAGCCAGTAGAGCACCTGCTACGTCTTTGATCTCAGCAACGTGTGCGTTTACAAACGTTGAACCTAACCAAGCTACACCAAGTACACAAACACACGCTGTCATACCAGAGCGGAATGTTGGCGCTGAAGAAATCTTCGCAGCATCAATCTTAGTGAACATCACGATAGCCGCTGCTGCTGCTAGCATCACAGACATGATCGCTTCGTTACGACCAAGCGCTGGGTTTTCAATTAGGCCAACAGAGCTAGAGATAGCCGCTGCGTAGCAAACCACGAAACCAATCGCTGCTAGGAAGATGTACGTTGCTCTCTTCGCTGTTGGTAGAATTTCACGCTTCTCTTCTGTCGCCAGTTTGATTAGACCTTTCTCTAGACGTTCTTGGTAAACAGGATCGTCTTTCAGTTCGCTACCCATGTAGTTAGCAACAACCGCACCAACCATACAAGCGATGAAGGTTGTTGGGATACAAACCATCAATAGCGTTAGGTAATCAACACCAAAGGGTGCCAGCATTGCTGCGAAAGCGACAACGGCAGCCGAGATTGGCGAAGCTGTGATAGCAATTTGAGAGGCGACAACTGCGATAGACAGTGGACGAGAAGGACGAACACCTTGGCCTTTCGCTACTTCTGCGATTACAGGAAGCGTAGAGAATGCTGTGTGACCAGTACCGGCCATTAGTGTCATTACAAAGGTCACAATCGGCGCGTAAAAGGTGATGCGTTCAGGGTGTTTACGCAAAAAGTTTTCTGCAATTTGTACCAACCAGTCCATACCGCCCGCAACCTGCATAGCAGCAATTGCGGTGATAACCGACATGATGATCAAGATTACGTCGATCGGGATGAAAGACTGGCTTGTTGGAACGCCAAGAATCAGTGAAAGGGCAATAACACCAGCACCACCGGCAAAACCAATACCGATACCGCCAATTCTGGCCCCCAAAAAGATAAAGAGCAGGACGATAAATAGTTCTACTGCAATCATAAGTAACACCTCATTTTAGATTTTATTATGTGAACATTCGCCGCTGGAATGTTCACATAATAGTTCTATGGTTTAGATTCTATTTCGCAAAAGTGCAACCAACAGAAACCCACAAAATTAACATGGTTAACCGTATTGGAGCCTAAAAAAGGGCTCCGTTTGGAGCCCTTTTTCGCTAACGTTATTCGTAGCGTTTTGCTTTATACTGAGGATGCATCAAATTTTCAACAGAGAAAATGTCATCAAGTTCTTCTTCGGTTAATAACCCGCGCTCTAGAACCACATCACGAACACTTTTACCTGTTTCTGCACAGATCTTACCAACAACATCACCCTCGTGGTGGCCAATGTATGGGTTTAGGTAAGTGACGATACCGATAGAGTTAAATACGTGAGATTCACACACTTCTTTGTTCACAGTAATGCCGTCTACACACTTGTCGCGTAGGTTCACACATGCGTTTGTTAGAATGTCTAGAGACTCAAACATGCTTTGTGCGATAACAGGTTCCATTACGTTCAGTTGAAGCTGACCGCCTTCTGCAGCGAAAGAAACCGTGTTGTCGTTACCTAAAACTTTAAAGCAAACTTGGTTTACTACTTCAGGCACTACTGGGTTTACTTTAGCTGGCATGATTGAAGAGCCTGCTTGCAGTTCAGGTAGGTTTAGTTCGTTAAAGCCAGTGCGTGGGCCTGAAGAAAGAAGACGTAAGTCGTTACAAATCTTAGACAGTTTAACCGCTAGGCGCTTAAGTGCACCGTGCGTCATTACGTATGCGCCACAGTCAGATGTTGCTTCGATAAGATCTTCAGCCGCTACACACTCTAGGCCAGTTACTTCCGCTAGGTGTTTAACTGCTAGGCCTTGGTAACCCGGTGCTGCATTCAGACCTGTACCGATAGCCGTTGCGCCTAGGTTAACTTCAAGCAATAGCTTTGAAGTGTATTCTAGGTTTTTGATTTCTTCATTGATGGTTACAGCCCAAGCGTGGAACTCTTGGCCAACCGTCATTGGAACAGCATCTTGAAGTTGAGTACGACCCATCTTCAGGATTGTGTTGAATTCTTGGCTCTTAAGCTCGAATGCACCTTTTAGGTATTCGATAGCGTCAATCAGTTTACGAACGCTGTTGTACACAGAGATACGGAAACCCGTAGGGTAAGCACAGTTAGTTGATTGGCTGCGGTTTACATGGTCATTTGGGTTGATGAACTCATATTGGCCTTTTTCTTTGCCCATAAGTTCAAGTGCAACGTTTGCCACAACTTCGTTAGCATTCATGTTTACAGAAGTACCAGCACCACCTTGGAATACATCCGATGGGAACTGATCCATGCACTTGCCAGTGTCTAGAATGAGGTCACAAGCTTCGATGATGTATTTAGCTACTTCGCTTGGGATTACACCTAACTCTTTGTTTGCTAAAGCCGCTGCTTTCTTTGTCATCACCATACCGCGAACGAATTCAGGTACATCTGAGATCGTTACATTTGAGATGTTGAAGTTTTCAACTGCGCGTAGAGTGTGGATGCCGTAGTAAGCATCAGCCGGAACATGACGTTGACCTAGTAGATCTTCTTCGAGACGAGTAGCTTGAGGAGCTTCAACTTGAGCTTCTGATAGATTAGCCATAACAGGATCCTTAGAGAATTATTCTGATTATATAGTTAGTTATTAGCCTATTCTGTGTGCAAATACTCCGTTCGCTAGAATATTGGGCTGATAAATCCGTCCTGACTTATGTGGCACATGATACTGTACTTAGCGCATAAAAATATTAAGTTGATCACCTTTTTCGGTTTTGTTTCGTCAATATTTTGCAAAGTTATTCTCGGTCAATAAACACGCTTATTTACAGGATAAATTTGAGATTGATAGGGCTTTCAGCGTAAACTGGATGTAACAAAGGAGGGCGTGTGTTTCCTATCTTATTATTACTCTTTATCTTCGTACCCATCATTGAGATTGGGCTATTTATTCAAGTTGGTGGCTTCTTAGGATTGTGGCCAACTATTGCGTTGGTTTTGATTACTGCATTTGTTGGTGCATCGCTTGTTCGTAGCCAAGGCATTCAAACACTTATGTCTGTGCAAGGTCGATTACAACAAGGCGAAATGCCAGCACAACAGATTCTTGAAGGCGTGATGCTTGCGGTTGCTGGTGTATTGCTGCTGACTCCTGGCTTTATGACGGACGCACTCGGTATGTTGGTATTGCTACCAGCACCAAGAGCGATGATTGCTAAGAAAATGATGGAAAAAATGGTGGTGACCAATATGTCTGGCGGTTTCCATGCGGGTGGACAGGCTGGTTTTGGTCAGAGTCCATTTGGACAAGACCCATTTAATCGCGACCCATCAGATCAATCAAAAGACGGTAACACCTTTGAAGGTGAGTTTGAGAAGAAAGACGATGACAACGATCGTAACCGCTTAAACTAGTCCGTTTTTTCTCTCTTCTTTATATAGAGGGAAAACAGAAAAGGCTCTTACCTTTATCCTTCGCAAGAAAGTGATAATGGTAAGAGCCTTTTTTATTGCTAGCAGGGGAGGAGCGTTCGGTTATACCGCGCCTTCAAAGCCCATTTGTCGCCACGCTTCGAATGCAATAATAGCAACCGCGTTAGATAGGTTGAGGCTACGCGCATCTGGCATCATTGGAATACGAATGCGTTGTTCCATTGGCATGCTTTCGATGAACTCTGCAGGCAGGCCACGTGTCTCAGGGCCAAACATCAACACATCACCTTGTTGGAATTTCGCATCCACGTGGTGACCTGTGGTCTTTGTCGTGCAAGCAAAGATGCGGAAGTCACCCTCGCGTTCATTCTCTAGATACTCAAGAAAGGCTTCTAGGTTCTTGTGACGCTTAACACGCGCTAGATCGTGGTAATCCAAGCCAGCACGACGAACTTTCTTCTCTTCAAAATCAAAGCCAAGCGGCTCAATCAGGTGCAGGTTTGCGCCGCAGTTAGCACATAGGCGGATGATGTTACCCGTATTGGGCGCAATTTCAGGTTCGTATAGAGCGATATCAAACATGTTGGTTCACAAGAATAATCAAAGATAGCCAGAGTATACGGTGGCAAGCTGAGTGAGTACAGTTCACCACCATTGGCTTACGCTTTATTCGCGAGTGCTTGTGCGTAGTTTTCAGAAACCGCATTCCAATTCACCACGTTCCACCATGCATTGATGTAATCAGGGCGACGGTTTTGGTAGCTGATGTAGTAGGCGTGTTCCCAGACATCCAGTGCAAGAATCGGCTCACCGTTGCTGGCGATGGTATCCATCCACGGGTTGTCTTGGTTTGAGGTCGAGATGATTTTCAGTTGTCCTTCTTCTACTACCAACCAAGCAAAGCCTGAACCGAAGGTATTGATTGCCGCTTGAGCGAACTGATCTTGGAACGTCTCGAAATCTCCGAAAGTACTTTGGATCGCGTCGCCAAGTTTACCTGCTGGTTCACCCCCGCCATCTTGAGCCATGCAGTTCCAATATAAAATATGGTTGTAGTAACCGCCGCCATTGTTGCGAACGGCAGGGCTGTGCTGAGAGATGTTAGCGAAGATCTCGGTCAGAGATTGCTGCTCAAGTTCACTGCCAGAAATCGCCGCAACAAACTTATCGTAGTAGGTTCTATGGTGCTTGCTGTAGTGCACTTCCATCGTCTTAGCGTCAATGTAAGGTTCTAGGGCGTCGTAGGCGTAGGGTAGAGCAGGAAAAGAGTGTGACATGGTAAATCCTCCTTAATTAGAGGACTTACCATAATGATAATGGAAATCATTATCAACTGTGATCTTTGTAGGGGTATTACACTGGCAGGATAGGCAGGGTGATTTTGAGTTGTAATCCACCGAGCTGGCTACGGCTTGCAGTGATGGTTCCGCTGTGTTGACGAATCGCACTCTCTGTAATGGTTAGGCCAAGCCCTGTGCCGCCAGAGTTACGATCTCGCGCCGTTGAAACTCGGTAGAAAGGTCTAAAGATAGAATCCAGTTCGTCATCAGGCACACCATCGCCATTATCATTGACGCAAATCGTCAGCCGATCTTGGACAACATCGAATTGCACATCGACTTGGTCTTTACCGTAGTAGATAGCATTGCGCGTAATATTGTCCAAGGCACTCATCAGTAGCTTAGGGTTACCCGAAATAGAACGGTCTGGGATCTCTGAAAACGTCAGTAATTTACCCATCTGTTCAGCTTCAAATTCTGCATCTTTTAAAATCTCTTCCCATAAGCTCGAAATAGGCTGAACCTCACGAGTAATATGGCTGTCGACCTGCATGCGTGATAGCGTCAGTAGCTCACTGATCATTTGCTCTAACCGCTGAGCTTCCATATCAATACGTTCTAACTCTTGGCTCTCACCTTGTTTACGAATCGCAAGTGCATTCGCCATGCGTAGGCGGGTCAATGGCGATCGTAGCTCGTGTGAGATATCTGAAAGTAGGCGTTGTTGCCCTGAGATCATCTGGTTCACTGCTTCGACCATTTGGTTAAAGCTCTCACCCGCTTGTCTGAATTCTGAGGTGCCTTTTTCGAGTGTGGGATCGACCTCAAACTGACCTTTCGCCACACGTTGTGCTGCGCGTTCAAGCCTACGAGCTGGTTGGCTCAATGCCCAAGCTAACCATAATAGCAGTGGGGTACTTGCTAGCATTACCGCAAGCAACAGTTGTAAAGGTCTATCAAATAAGCGCAGCAAAAATGGAGGAGGTTGGTTCCATTTTACTCCGGCATACATCAGTAATTCTTCTCCAGCGAGTGTGATAGGGACTGGCCCTGCTACCATGTAATGTCCGTATAACTTTTGCTTGGGTAATTCAGGGTTATCTATCGAGGTAACAAAATTACGAATCGCTTTAAGTTTGTAATTTGAGTGTCTTTTCGATGTAAGGACAGCGCCTTCAAGGTCGGTCAGGTAAATACGAGCACGAGAATCCTTGCGGCTACGCGGTGCCTCAAGTTGGAACACTATTTTTCCCAGGTTAGATTCTTTGGCGTAGCGCTTTTCTGTGAATTTAGCGATACGTTCGAGTTTATCGAGATGATCGGCAGGCACATCGCGCGCCACTCGCGGGTCTAAATGGGGAAGTGACAGTACCGACAAAAGCACCAGTAACATGGTGAACCAAAAGATAGCAAAGATACGTCCATATAAGCTGGTGATTTTAGGTATACGCATTAATCTTCCTCTACCAATAAGTAGCCACGGCCTCGTAAGGTTTTGATGCGAGATTTACCGTCACTGCGTTCTGGGATTTTTTTACGTAGGTTGGATATGTGCATGTCTATCGCACGGTCAAACGCTGCAAGCCTTTTGCCCAGCACATCCAAACTCAACGCTTCCTTGGTGATCACTTGCCCTGGGTTCTGGATTAGGTGACTCAGCAAAGCGAACTCGGTGGTGGTAAGATCGATAAGCTGGCCATTACAATAAGCTTCTTGCTTGCCGGGGAACACTTCAATGTCTTGATATTGAACCTTATCACTGGTTGCTTTAGGTGCGGTGTTGATCTGCGTTCTACGTAAGATGGCACGAATACGAGCGAGCAGCTCTCGGTCACTGAAAGGCTTTGGCAAGTAATCATCTGCGCCAAGCTCAAGGCCAATAACACGGTCGATCTCTTCACCTTTAGCTGTCAGCATCAGTACTGGCGTTTCCCAATTTTCTCTTAGTTTCTTTAGCGTTTCCATACCGTTAAGGCGCGGCATCATCACGTCCAAAAGAATCAAATCTATCTCATCATTGATAGCTTCCAACCCCGCATAGCCGTCGTTGGCTTCGGAAACAGTGAATCCCTCAAAGCTCAGTATGTCTTTAAGTAAGCCGGTTAGCTCGGTGTCGTCATCAATAAGAAGAATGTTCGCCATTGGGAAGCCTTAATCAGTTGTTTATAGGTTAATAATACTGCTAATTATTCGTCAACTTTCACTCTTTACGATTCTTTACGCTTTCTAAACGTCGCTTTACGAGGGAAAGACTAATCTATATCTAAGCGCTGAAAACAAACGCAACACATGACTGATTATACCGAATTGAGGCAAAAATTATGAAAATGACTAAGAAACTTGTACTAGTAGCTGCGGCACTTCCACTTATGTTAGGTACAGCAAGCGCGTTCGCATATGGCGGTGGCGATAAAGGTGACCACAAAGGCATGCATGGCAAGTGTGGCGGCTTTGACAAAAAAGTGATGCGTCAACTGGATCTGACGGATGCTCAAAAAGCAGAGCTAAAAGAGATGCGTGAAGCGAACCGTGCTGAGATGAAAGCAAAGCATTCAGGTAATAAAGCGGACAAGATGGCGCAGATGAAAGCGCACCACGAGAAAGTTCAAGATTTAGTTCTAGCCGATACCTTTGATGAAGCGGCGGCAAACGACCTAGCAAGCCAAATGGTAGAGAAGCAAACAGAGCGTCGTTTAACCATGCTGAAGAAGCAACATCAAATGATGAGCGTACTAACACCTGAACAGAAGACTCAACTGAAAGAAATCCAGCAAGATCGCATGGCTAAATGTGCGGACAAAATGGAAAAACGCATGAACAAAGACAAGTAATTCATGGTTTGAAAAAGCTGGATTGATTGAAAGTTGTTTAGAAAGAAGCGGCCTAGTGCCTAATGCCGATCAGTTAAAGCCAAAGTGATCGGTTGAAGGATCCTTCCGAGCTGT
>NZ_JBFSTC010000019.1:0-61395 GCF_041466605.1 Vibrio sp. 10N.247.310.17
GCTAAACCCTGAACGCTGGCCAGGTGATATCAGAAACTGTGAACCTGTTGGTGACATTCACCTAAATCCAGAAAGAGAAGCTGCTTAGTAAACAAGCGAATGATGACAACTACCTTGAAAAACGCCGGTTCACTACAATGCGTTGTTGCACATTCACTCATCCTCGCTAGAGCCTGACGTGAACTTACATATAGATGAACAAGGAAAACTAACACTCACTAATTCAGGGTCGCGATTTACCTATACATCGTTACTTCATTTTAAGGGGCTCGAATCTCAGAACCAAAAGGTACATGAGGCTTTAGGTGAACAGTTTATTCCACCACGCTCGACTATTACTTTGCCTTCTTCTTTAAATTACTTACCAGTAGGCACTTATCATGGATATGAAAACTGAAACCTCTCACAAGATGTGGCAAGTTTTCTATGTCTTGGGATTAGTACTGTTTTATTGTGCCGCCTTAAGCCCTGTAGCTTGGGGCCAGGATATGGTATTGAACCCGACAGGACGCGACATTCAACTTACCTCTTTACTAAGGATAAGTGACACCATTCTTGGTGAAGCGGACATTATCATTACCGCAAACAACGAAATTCTTTTGCCAAAGGAAAGTACGCTGTCTCTCCTTTCGTCTGTCGTCACTCAAGAAGGTATTGGTAAGCTCCATGACACGACAGACGATGAGATGCTGTCGCAGCACCACTTTATGAGCGTAGGGCTGGGACTAAATTTCGACTTTTCTTCGTTGGAATGTATCGTGACGGTTCCGCCAGAATTTAGCTTAACCCAACAACTCTCGATGAACGGCGCAGATGATTTTTATAACTATGCTGAGCCAAGTCTGTTAAGCGGATACGTTAACGTCGCCCTTTCCGCCAATGAGAGCCAATATGTCGATCAAAAATCGTCAAGGCAAGATCTTTATCGCAGTCAATTCGACTCTGCACTTAACATTGGTTTTTTCAATTTTGAATATGAATCCTATTTAGAAAATGGTTCATCGAAAAAGTCACAATATGTGAGAGAAGGAACTCGTCTTAATATTGACTTTGCACAGCAAGGTACACGACTTGTGGTCGGCGATATGTACAACAGTGGCCAATCTTTTCAGGACAGTACCGACATACTTGGTATTGGCTTAACTCGAGATTTCACACTGATTCCAACCAGAAATGCACGACCACGAGCCAATCAATCATTCACACTTCAAAGAGCCTCGAATGTCGATGTCTATATAGATGGGATTGCAGTCCAACGATTAACTTTAGGCGCTGGTAGCTACAACCTGAGTGATATACCTCTTGCGCAAGGTAGTAACGATATTGTACTCGTCATTACCGAGCGTTCTGGGAATGAAGAGCGTATCGAGTTTTCTATTGCGACGGGTAACGACTTACTCAATAGCGGTGAGTTTGAATATAGCATTATGTACGGAGCGCCCTCTGAACTCCAAAATGGACAATTAGAATACCTAACCGATGAGCGTATTTTCCATGGTTATGTTGATGTGGGTATTAACCCTTGGTTAACGTTAGGTACCAACTTTCAAACCCGTGAAGATTTATACCAATATGGTACTACCGCACTCCTCGCTTCTAGATGGGGAGTCACTGAACTCAATGCTTCACGTAGCGAACATCCTGTATTAGGAAACGGCGATGCTTACAAATTTGCATTCGATGCGGAATTTTCCAGTAAGAATACACTGGCTCCACAACTGAGTGTGAGTTATGAGTATCTGAGCAACAATTTTACTGGTGTTGCTGGGTTTGACGCCTCCGATAAAGACATCAACTTAACCACTCATTATGCTTCTGCATTCGGTTCGATTTATCTAAGTCGATCATTACGTGCCGCCATGACAGTCAATTACCGTTCAGGAATAGACAAAGAGAACGACTATTGGCTAATTAGCCCGAGTTTATCGGACGGATTGTTTGATACTCACGCGACTTGGAGTGCCCGTGTTAGCTATCAAGATCACGCCAGTAAAGACGATGACATCAGCACTACGCTCACCATAAGCTGGCCTCTTAGCCGACAAACTCGTGTCGTCGGTCGTTACAGTACAGAGCTAAGAGAAGCCGCCTTAGATTACAGCTATCAAAATAATATAGGTAACACCGGAGGGATATCAGGCTTTGCGAGTGTCATTACGAATGAAGAAACGGACGCCGATATGGACGCTGGTATTAACTATACAGCAAACCGTTACGAATTGAGTGCCACCCATGCCTCGCGACTTGACGACATTAGTGGTGACACAAGAAACCACAGTACCGACGTGACCATCAGCAGTGCACTTGCGTTTGCAGGTTCATCGGTAACGATCGGCAGACCAGTCCGAGAAGCATTCGCTATTGTCAGCAAGCACGAAAGCCTCGCAGAGAATGATGTGGCATTAGACCCAACAAAAGATGGAGAGTACGCACGCGTTTACCTTAACGGAGATGCCAGTGCCATGGTCCCTGATCTTGTTGCTTATAATAGCCAAGTCATCGGTTATGAGGTCGATAACTTACCACCGGGATATGATTTGGGGGATGGTGCTTTTTGGGTTAAGCCTGATTACAAGCGGGGCTTCCAACTACAAATTGGTTCCGATGCTGTCTTAACCGTGATTGGTAAGCTATACGACCGTCAAAGTAACAATCCAATTTCACTTGTCGCTGGTGTAGCACATTACCTTGGTGAAGCTAAACAGTTACCGATTGACTTCTTTACCAATCGGAGTGGCATATTTGCGATATCTGGGTTAAAGCCAGGGAAATATCAACTGATTCTTGACACTAAAGGACAAGAGTCAGCCGTCATTACTCTCAGCGAGCGCAGTGACAACTTGATCAGACTAGGAGATGTGTATGTGGATTAAACAACTTCGGTGGGGTGGATGGTTCCTCATCGCCATAAATTCTGTATCCTCTGTATTAGCATGTGAAGCTAGTGCATTGACGATTCAACCCGTCTCATCCCAGTCGCAATACGACGTGTTCAACACAGGTACTTACGCAACAATTAATACTTATAGGATCGATGCAAATATAGTTGGAGAAGCCTGTAAATTGAGTTTGGTTTTACAACTTAACGATACCAGTCGGACGTTAAAAGGGTTAAACCAAGACAAGCTCAACTTCGAGTGGAGTGGACAAGTGGGTGTGCCAATCGCGAATCAGTGGCATTTATCATTAACCGACAGTCAACCTTCGACAACCATACAAATGCGTTTCCCAAGCAAACAGTGGCTAGCGTCAGGAACCTACCGGGGGCTTTTAGAAGTGTCGCCCTCTTATACCTCAGACAACCAACAAATAGAGATTAGCCCTAGCTCACTCCCAGTATCTGTTACCGTGCCACCAGCTGCAAAAGTTCACTTTTATGGGTTAACTCAACAGCATTATGACCTTGATCTAGGAACATTATATTCAAACAAGATTATTCGTTCTGCACCGAACCTATGGGTGCAAAGTAATACAGCGTATACCATCGTATTGGAATCATCCCATCAAGGGATGCTACGTCATGAATCTGATGAGACAAAATGGGATATTCCATACCAACTTTCCCTAGATAACGATAGAGTAAACCTCGGTCAACTTGATGCAAAAATTCAGCGTATTTCGGCTACGATCGGTCAACCTATTCCTTTGAGTTTTGTAATTGGGGAAACAGAGAACAAACCGGGAGGAATATATGACGATACATTACAAATTTCTATAGAACCCCTCCTTTCACAGCAGCCTTAAATATGTAATTATATAAATCCTGAGATATGCAACGCAATTATATAAAACCCAGTATCATATAATCACAACACGATTTGTCAGTTTCGGAGTAAAGTATGCATAACAGTAAAAATAATTTAAAGCACATGCTCCTAATTGGCGATAACGGTATAAATAACCAGTTTATTCAACGAGAAATAGAGAAATACAGTGACTTTTGTTTTAGTCGCGAATGTATTTCAGGTATTGAACGTTCGAATCATCGCAAGACGTTTGATGTCATTCTCATTAGTTACTTACTCTTAGCTGACATCAAAGATGTTTACATCACCTTATCAAAAGTAGAGTCCAACAAATGGGTAATCTATGACGTTCCCTCTGATATTACCGGACAGAGTATTACCGTAATGCAACTATTCAACATGTTTAATATAAAGGGCATAATCTATCAAGATGCTCCTGTAGAACACCTTACACGTTGCTTGAAAACGGTTTGTGATGACGACCTATGGTTACCGAGGAAGTTAATGTCGCATATTTTATCCAATGCGCGCTCCCAAACATTCAAGTCACAGGTAATATTATCTACCCTTACAAAAAGAGAAGCTCAAATATTTAAACGAGTTATCAGAGGAGATACAAATTTAGAGATATCAAGTGAACTATTTATTTCAGAAAGTACAGTAAAAACGCATGTATATAATATATATAAAAAAATAAACGTAACCAACCGAAAAGAAGCAATAAGAAAAGCAAATTTCATCAATAGTTTAGAGACTATTATACAACCAGGCATGTAGTTAATATTTGAGTCACAAATATAGAGACACTGGATTGCAGTTATTTTTACAACAGATCGTATTATAATTTAGGCCCTTGAAAAGGTGATCTTCTATTATCCCCCTCCGTCATAAAATCACAGTTAGACTGAACAACGAAGTTTAAATCATATCACCAGTGACTTAATTACATACTGCCCTCTAAGGTACGAATAGAATTTTTGAAATCACAAAACATCACTTCTTAAGCCCTCTACTCGCCTAACAGAACGAAGTCAGTTGTAACTGTCAACACTATTAGCTTCTAAAATATCTAAAGCATATAGCATCTAAAGCATCTAAAGCATCTAAAATTCGGACTTGAGCTTCCCCTTAGGGTAAGCTTTATTGTTATGTTTTTACCGGAGCAAAAGCATGACTTACCGTTCCTTCACTTTACTATTACTCACTCTTTCCCCTAGCCTTCATGCCTCTAATTTTGGCGATCCTGAACTGGGTAAAATGAAGTCACCAAGTTGCATTTTCTGTCATAACCCCACGGGTGAAACAAGTAACACTGCTTACCCAAAACTTTCTGGCCAAGATTCAACTTACCTCTATAACAAAATGAAAGCTTACCAAAACGGTGATAGACAAGGCGCTTACGCTGAGATGATGCAAACACAACTGAGTAAACTCAATGATCAAGACTTGAAAGATATTGCGGCTTTTTATGCTTCACAACAGTAATGGATTTCACCTTCATTAGATCAGTCTAAGTTAAATAAACATCACTAAGTCGCCTATACTTCAAGCAAACTCACTGAGCTCATTGAAGGTCGGGAGAGATATACCTTTACACGTATCATCCAACCCTTACAATGTGCAGCAAATATATTTATCAAGGTTTATCTCTATGTCTATTCAATGGTTTCCGGGTCACATGCATAAAGCCCGTAAAGAAATCGAAGAAGTTATCCCACAGGTTGATGTGATCATCGAAGTACTGGACGCTCGTATCCCGTTCAGTAGTGAAAACCCAATGATCTCTTCACTGCGCGGCGATAAGCCTTGTGTAAAAGTGTTGAACAAGCGCGATCTTGCGGATCCTGAGCTTACTGAGCGTTGGATTGAGCACTTCGAGAAAGAGCAAGGCGTTAAAGCGATTGCGATTACTACTAGCGCTAAAGAAGAAGTGAACCACGTTATGGAGCTCGTGCGTAAGTTAGCACCGCACCGTGAACAGATGGGTAAGAACATTCGTACAATGATCATGGGCATCCCGAACGTGGGTAAATCGACCATCATCAACTGTTTAGCGGGACGTACGATCGCGGTTACTGGTAACCAACCTGCGGTAACTCGTCGTCAACAACGTATCAATCTACAAAATGGCGTGATCCTTTCAGATACTCCTGGAATCCTATGGCCTAAAGTAGAAAACCCACACAGTGGCTTCCGCTTGGCTGCAACAGGCGCTGTAAAAGATACGGCAATGGAATACGATGAAGTGGCATTCTACACAGTCGAGTACCTTGCAAAGCAATACCCTAACCTTTTGCAAGAACGCTACCAAATTGAAGAGCTTCCAGAGTCTGACATCGAATTAATGGAAGCGATTGGTCGTAAGCGTGGCGCACTTCGTGCTGGTGGTCATATCGACATTCACAAATGTTCGGAAATCCTACTTCACGAACTGCGTAATGGTACTTTAGGTAAAGTAACGTTAGAGCTACCAGAAATGATCACACAAGAACTGATCGAAGTTGAAGAAGCGGCTGCGCTGAAAGCCGAACAACAGATTAAGAAAAAAGAAGAGCGTCGTAAGCGTTACTTGAAGAACAAGCGTTAATCTCTCTTCGTTTTAAGAAAAAATCACATGGTGCGACTAAGTGCCAAATAATTGAAGTGTCTAATCTAATCAAAAAAGCCCCGAACAATTTAATGCTCGGGGCTTTTTGGTTTGTTCTTCAGCTTTAAAGCAACTTCAGTAAGAGGCAGCTGTTGAGCAAGGAACCATTATTCAACTTGAAGTGACTAAGAATACACAATGCTTGCTGTTTTCTGTTCAAGTTCAACGGGAGAGCTCCAAGAAATCACCTTCTCATTCACTTGACTTCCACATGGTGCATTCCAAACTTGCTCTAGCTCTTCTTTACCACCAATCGCTTGATAAAAAGCAATCGCTTGGTGATTTTCAGACATCACCTCTAGGTACAGACCTGAATCCGAATAGTATTGCTGCAACCACTTCGATAATTCAGACAATAAACGCTTACCGACACCTCTACCGCGATAATTATTGTCTACGTGTAATGCATCAATGAACGTGCCACGCTCAAAGTTGTGATTACCAAACGCGCAGACGAAACCAACCAGTAAACCACCCTCTTCAAGCAATAAAACATGTTGGTTAAAAGGAGGATTAATCAAACGAGTCTGCCAAATAACAGATCTGTCCTCCAAAACATCATTTTCTAAGTAATCATCAGCAAGAATGCCACGGTAATATAGCTTCCAGCTATCCGCGTGTAATTGGGCAATCCGCTCATAATCTTTATATTCAGCTACCTTAATTTCCATTTATTAGCCCTTAGTACTTCCATTTATGACTTGCTACTACATTTCACACTACCTTTATACAATATTTAAGCAAAACATACTAATACACGTTTACACTTTCAATATTGACTTACACGTGTACGCTGATATTCTAGCGCACAGATGTAAGCTCAATGGAAATTTGCTAATGAATAGTGCCGACAAACAATCTACAAAAAAGCCGCCATTAATCTGGCTCAATATTTTTGTATTCTCTTTTAGTATGCTGCTTGCTGTTGTTGCAGCTCCCGTTTATGGCTACTTTTTTGGCTATGGTATGGAGCACTGGATATGGCTAGCGATCTGCTTTACGTTCTGTAACCTTTCAATCACGACGGGTTATCATCGCTTATGGTCACACAAAGCGTTTGAAGCGCATTCAAGCCTAAGATTCCTGTTTGCACTAGGTGGCGCATTTGCCCTGCAGAACAGCGCGTTACACTGGTCTTCTGATCACCGTGTGCACCACAAGCATGTAGATAACAACGACAAAGACCCATACTCAGCAAAACGTGGTTTTTGGTATTCTCACATCGGGTGGATGATTCGTAACTACAGCACCTCGATGTATGAAAATTATGAGAATTGTCGAGATTTAAAGAAAGACAAAATTGTTATGTGGCAGCACAAGCACTATGTTCTGTTGGCATTGCTAATGAACTTCGGTGTTCCTATCGCTTTAGGTGTTATTTACGGTGACGTACTTGGCATGTTGTTAATCGTAGGTGCTGTTCGTTTGGTGCTTAACCATCACACGACATTCTTCATTAACTCTCTTGCTCACATCTGGGGTAGCCAACCTTTTACCGACAAAAACACGGCCCGTGATAACGGTGTGTTAGCGGTTCTAACTTTTGGCGAAGGCTACCACAACTTCCACCACATCTTTGAGAACGATTACCGCAACGGCATCTACTGGTGGCAATACGATCCTACAAAATGGTTGATCAAGAGTGCTTCTTTGATGGGATTGGCAAGCAAGCTTAAGAAAACCCCTCAAGCTCGTATCGAAAAAGCAGAAGCATCAATGTTACTTAAACGCACGCAGCAAAAGATCATGCATCGTGCCGACAAGCAGCAAATCGCGGACAAACTTCAACAAGAATTCGATGCTCTAGTATCAAACATGAACGAGTATTACGAAGTCAAAAAGCAGCTACTTGAAAGCAAACGCGAAGATGTTGTGAAGAAGTACGAACACTCTCTACTTAAAGTTCGTTACCAACAAATCAAAATGAATTTTGAGCAACAGAAAAAAAATTGGGCAATGACAGTGGAACAGTATGCTTAAGATAGAACAATATACTTAAGGCAGGATAGTCCGCTTAATGCACCAGTAACGACACTGCTTAACTCTTATTTGAAGCCCTCATATTACTATGAGGGCTTTTTTATGAGCGTAACCTATTTGCCATTAGCCAAATACTCTCAAGTCTAAATTATGGGCTTCAAGAACCATAGTTATTGGATTCCAGAACTCTTTCTTCAATCTGAATTTATACTTATATTACTTTAACTTACTGAGTTTAGACCTAAGGAATTGAAAATGAGCAAACTGACTATTATTGCAACAATCGTCTCTAAAGAAGATAAGATTGAGTTAGTTAAATCAGAGATGATTAAATTGATCGATAGAACCCGTGTTGAAGACGGTTGTATAAACTACGACTTACACCAAGATAACAGTAACCCTGCTCACTTCGTTTTTCATGAGAACTGGGAGTCTGAAGCTCACCTAGAGAAACACTTAGCGAGCCAACACATCGCTGAGTACATGGCTGCGACTGAAGACTGTATCGAAACCTTTGTGCTTAATAAAATGACGCACATTGCCTAACCAGTCACTCAGTACTGATTCAATAAAAGCCCTGATCTCAACGCAGGGTTTTTCGTTTCTACAAGCTTATATCTGCTCATTCCAATAATGAAAAAACCCGCCAGAGTAGCGGGTATGGTCAATAATCATGACTGTCAAAGACAGATAGATAATACCAATCGTAGTAAATAACTGTCAGCCTAGCTGGTTCAAAAACTTGATAACTGCGTTAGAATTTTTGATTGTAGAATAACTACTTATCGAAACTTCTTGTCGAAATGAGCAGCCTTGTTCTCAAGTCTTTTTCCTGCGCTATTTCTGATCACTTACTTACTGTGATTGGTATAACAACCATCAATCCAATATTGAGTACCACTTTACAGTGGCACTCTGACATTTCTTTTGCTGATCGCTAGCACGGGGGCACTAGTTAAAAGCACGAGCCAAAATGCCATTCCCTTGATATTGGTAAACACTTGAATTACTACTTACAAAGACCGATTCTCCGGGCTTAAGAGAAACTGACCGTCCTTCTGAGGTGACGGTCGCCTCTCCTTCCACACAGAACAAGATCTCCGCGCTACGTAAATACTGTGACTTGCTCTCATCAGTCGCAGACAAGATATCAAAGCCAAAGTCATCCACAGGAATCGGATAGCTCATCTTGCCCTCTTTCAATACAGGCTTAAGGCGAATATCTTCTGGCTTAATCGGCTCAAAGATCGTGTTATCGATAAGCTCAGGAACGTCTATGTACTTGGGGGTGAGACCGGCACGAAGCACATTGTCTGAGTTTGCCATAATCTCTAAACCCGTACCTTGAACATAAGCATGTGGGGTTTCTGCGAATAGGAACATCGCTTCACCCGGCGCCAGTTCAACTGTGTTAAGCATCAATGGTGCAAACAAACCAATATCACCCGGATAATGCTGTTTGAATTCAATGCTGTATTGCAGAGCTTCACGTCCCATGACCGTTTTAGCTGGTCGCGCATGTGCAGCATAAAGCTCATTAAGCGCAGACGCTTTACGGTCACCTTCAAGAGACATAATGGCGCTAAAGAAAGACTTCAAAGAATCACTGTCGGCATTGGCTTTAAGTACATTAAGCTCAATCGCTAACGAAGGAATATCCGCTTCTTCGAACAAGGCAATAATATCGTCGATTGGGCGAAAGCCATTCATCGCTTTGTAAAAGGTCAACGCATAAACCAACTCAGGCTTATGGTTTGGATCTTTGTAGTTACGATTAGACGCATTCAAAGGGATGCCAAGTGCATTCTCTCGCTCAAAACCTAATTCAGATTTTCGCTTATTCGGATGAACCTGAATCGACAACGGAGTTTCAGCGGCCAACACCTTAAACAGGAAAGGTAATTCACCAAAACGTGCCGCCGTGTACCCGCCTAAGACATCGATTCTATTTTCATCAATCATGTGAGAAAGCGGCTCACCGGTATCGCCTACTTTTGAGCAACCATTAGGATGAGCACCCATCCAAATTTCTGCTTGAGGTTCTTGGTTTGGGTTCACAATACCAAAAAGTTGGTTGATGGAGTCTTTGCTTCCCCATGCGTAATTTTGAATAACGTTATCGAGTTTAAATAGAGACATAATTACTTCTCATTAAAAATCTGGCTGCCAAGCTTGAGCGTGGCGGCGATATTACGGGCAGTGCGAGTCAGGTTTTGATTCGCTTCTGATAAAACTTGGTCTAAAGACTGAGGTGAACGTACGGTTCCAAATAAGCTAGACATTGAGCCGTAAAGTTTTTCAACGTCTTGCCCCAAAGAGCCCGCAATTCCAATGGTTGGAATATTCAGCTGTTGGGCTCTCTGAGCAATACCGAAAGGTGTTTTACCTTGCAGGGTTTGGTTGTCCATCTGCCCCTCTCCGGTCACGACCAGTGAAGCACCTTCAAGAACCTTATCTGCATCCAAAGCATCTAATACCATCTCAATACCCGCTTTAATTTGGATATTGAATGCAAGACTTAACCCAAGAGGTGTACCACCAGCCGCACCAAAACCAGCTGTGTCGCGATGATTAGTACCCGTATGTGCTTGAGCGGTATCGGCAAAGTGACCGATCGCAGTATCAAGTTGTTCAACTTGAGCTTGTGAAGCCCCTTTTTGAGGGCCAAATACGGCACTGGCTCCGCTTTCGCCACACAGTGGATTATTCACATCACACGCGACCACGAACGTCACTTCTTTGCATCTAGGGTGTAGTCCATCAAGATTGATGCTTGCTAACTGGCTTAACTCGGCTCCGCCACCAGATAGCTCGTTGCCTTGCTTGTCGAATAACTTGCCTCCCAACGCTTGTAAAATGCCAGCACCCGCGTCATTGGTGGCACTACCGCCCAGACCAATGATGATCTGTTCCACGCCTTTATCTAACGCATCTTTGATCAGCAACCCTGTGCCGTAAGATGATGCTGTGAGAGGTGATCTTTCTTCTACGGTTAATCGATCTAAGCCCGATGCTTGGGCAAACTCAACCAAAGCAGTTTTTACCTTTTTTCCATCAACAGCCTGCTCTAAGGATGCCCAATAAGCCGTACATTCACGTCCAATTGGATCCGTCGTTTGCAGTCGTTTTTTCTTACCATTGAGAGCCTCTAGCAACACGTCTACCGTGCCTTCTCCGCCATCGGCGAGCGGCATTTTCACAAACTCTGCGTGAGGAAAAACGTCAGCAAATCCATGCTCAATACAAGACGCAACTTGATGAGCGTCGAGTGACTCTTTAAACGAATCTGGGGCAATTACAATTTTCATTGTCGTTCACCATTCCCGCCCACCAAGGTGAGCGGGTAATTGAAATTAGAATTTGATTTGGAATGTTTTTGCTTGGCAAGATGCCAATTCACCAAAAGATAAGTCGCCAAAGGTTTCTGTTGCTACATCACCTTCGCGTACTCGCTCGTCCATGCTTGTCTCTTTCCAGCTTGAAACGGTTTGAGTGAAGGAGATTGAATCTGACACAGAGCCTGTTTCTGCCGGGTTGTAGACACGCATGATCAACGCATCTTCATCTTCCGCTTTCTTCAGCACACTCAGCACAGCGCCTGATTGTTGCTTAGACAGAAGGCTAAAACTCATAGGTAGGTTCTGCTCACCCACGTTTAGCTTCATCGCGTTGTAAGGGATCTTGTTGTAGCATTCGATTTGAGTGACATTGTCACGTGCTTGCGCCATGATGTTCGCGTCAATATGGTTACCAGAGAAACCGCACAACGTGAATTCACACACTAACTTGCCGCGCACTTGTGAATCTGGTGTCGGGATCTTGATTCCTGATGGACGGCCCGGACGAAGCAATAGCTCTTCTTTACCCAACACGCCGATACCACGGAATAGTGTCAATGCGAAGGTATCTCGGTTTTCGTCACCTTGAGATGCAATCACTTCAAATTCACGTAGACCATTCGACATGATTGCCATGCCCGCGTTACCGTTTTCTAACGCAGCGAAGTTCATCAGTTGGTAAACCGGAACCGGTGCTTCTTTCCACTTCTCTTCTTCCCAAACCGCCATTGCTGGGTCATTGGTTGGTCGAGTAATACAACCGAACTGGTTATCCGCAACCACAGTTTCAGAAACGAATGGCGTTGGTACTAAGACACGTACACGGTGGTCGTCGGCTTGGTTGTCTAGTTCCATACGTACTTCAATGCGGCGAGAACCTTGCTTCAATACCACTTGGCATTGCGCTTCAACGAATCCGTTTTGACCCGTGCGTTCTTCACGCTCTGCAAGGTTTGCAGGTACGTTCATTCGGAAAGCGATGTTCGCTACCGATTGGAAGCCTTGGTGATCAATCGATGTTTCGACTGGGAATTCATCTGAGTACAGTAACCACTCTTGACGAGATGGAGAGTAATCGTACTCATCGCCGTCATCAGAACCGTCTTCTAAACGAAGGACTTGGTCGAATACTTGCTCTGTCTCTTTATCGAAAATAGTCAGAGTACCGTTGTCGTTTACATTGATTCGGTAGTACTCGTTCTCTAGTAAGTAGTCTTTTTGTTCTGCAACTTTTACTGCACCCTTCTCGTTACCTTGGATGTGTAACGTGGTGAAGCCCATTGCTGGAACACTACGTTTGATTTGAATATCAAACTCCATGAACGGGTCGTAGTTACCGTAGTGAACGATTTGGCGGTCTACTTTACCCGGGTCAATTTGGCGCTTGTCTTGGATGAAGTACTCAACTGAGTTTTCGTTTTCATCAAAGATTGAGAATTCTTGAGCACGGATAGTAATGGTTGTGTTCACCACTTCTTCACGCTCGTATGGAGAAAGGTTAAACATCGCCAGTTTGTCGCAACCTTCGCGATCCGGCATGTGGTCAACAATCTTACGCTTGTAGAAATGAATCAGGTTGGTCGCCATGTCGTCCGCAAGGATGTAACGGTTAAGGATCTCAGCGTGAACCTTGTCAGAACAGCAGCAGCCAATCGAGTCATGAGCGTGGTTCTTCATGCTCTCTTTCCACATTTTCTCAATCAAACCGTGGTGGTATTCAAAGCCTAATGTCCAAGCGATAGATGCTAGCGGTTCTAAGATATTTACAATCTTGTTTTCGATTTCAGCGTGGATCAGTTTGATGTCCATACGCGTAGAAGAAATCGTACGGTGAACACGCATGTATTTGCCGTCGTTGAATTCGCCTTTGATTGTGTCGAGTTGGTCGCGTGCCGCTTCTACTTTTTCGAACACTTCTTCAAAGCGACTCATTGAGAATTCGCGATCTGGGTAGATTTCGCGAAGTTTGTCCATTACTTCAAAGATGTCTTTCTGAATCGGCATTTGATCGTGGCCGTTCGGTAATAGGATGTCTTTCGTTACCGATGGTTTTTCTAGCACTGGGAAGTACTTATCTAAACGAGCGCGTAGACCTTCTTCATCTTGCGGAAGGTATTTACCAATCGCGTAACCCAGTGGAAGCACTTGTGCAGTCACTTCACTGCCGTCATTAGACTGCCATAAGAATTCTGTTTTATTCGTGCCATGACGCTCTGAACAACCACGCCAGAACATTGCACGCGTGATGTCGAAACCGTTGTAGATCATCGGCAGCTGTGAGCTCATGCTGAATGAATCTGGTAGGTAACCGATCTTCATTGCATCGCCAAATTTCATACAGTCACGAATGCCATACATCATGTTACGCACAATCGACTCACCAGAAACTTGCATTGTGTCGGTTTGAGAATACCAAGGGCCAATAATTAGCTTGCCCGCTTCAACCAATGCTCTTACGCGTTCTGTGTTCTCTGGTTTGATTGCGAAGTAATCTTCTAGAACGGCTGTTTGACCATCTAGAACGTAGTATTTGTATTCTGGATCACTCTCCAGGCGGTTCATGATTTCTTCCATGTTGTTCACTAGAAGAATACGAGACTCTTCTGTTGTGAAATACCATTCACGATCCCAGTGCATGTGTGGAGTAATATGTACGCGTGATGTAGTCATAATCATTTACCTAAATGTGTCGTTTCGAGTAAATCTAAAATTCGCACTCAAATACGACTAAATTAAAGTTTTTCAAGGGGTTGAAATTGGCTGCCACTAAATTTAGGGTGCAGAAAACCACGCCCAGAATCTGTGTGAATAAAACCGTTAGGAGCACAGGTATTTAGGACAGCCAAGTTGTTCGTTATTTTTTATATGGTGTTTTTACTTACGAGCTATAAGTGAGCTCAAAATTCAGTTAGTTCTGTGTTGCAGTACTTGCTTCAAACTTACCCTTTTTTACAGCATGACCACGCCACATCAGAAGAGTAACAGTTGAAATCACTGTGCCGACAATCGCAGCACCGAACCAGATTGCAGCAGCAGAGAATGCGCCCAAACCTGAATCGTGTAACAAGAAGATAGAGAAGATACCTGCACCCGGAGTCGATAGACCAATACCTGCCGCACCAACCATCGCACCTGTAACCACTGATCCTAGTAAGAATGAGCCGATTACACGGATTGGATCTTCAATCGCCATTGGGATCGCACCTTCGGTAATACCCGCTAGGCCAAGTAGCCATGTAGATTTACCGGTTTCAATCTCAAAGTCTTTAAATAGGCGTGGAGCGATCATGGTTGAAGCCGTTACGGTGAACGCTGATACCATTTTTACTGAACCAAAGATTGCGTATGGGCCATAAACACCGTTCGCCATTGCACCTAAACAGAATGCGTAAGCGGCTTTGTTTACCGGACCACCTAAATCGAATGATACAAACAGACCAAGAATCGCACCCAATAACAGCGCATTGGTGCCTGACATACCGTTCAACCAGTCCGTTAGACCTTGGTTTAGGAACGCTACAGGTTTACCTATAACAAATAGCATCAAGCTACCTGCCACCAAAGTACCGATTACAGGGTAAAGGTAGAAAGTGAGGAAGCCGTTAAACGCAGGGCCTAAGCGAACATGCTCTTTTACCCAACGCATCACGTAACCAGCAATCAAACCACCAACAACACCGCCTAGGAAACCAGAGCCAATGATGTTTGCTGCAATACCTGCGGCAAAACCAGGACCAAGTGCCGGTTTATCTGCTAATGAGTAAGCTGTGTAAGCTGCCAGTACTGGCACCATCAATGTACCCAGTAGGCCGCCACCTAGTTTGCGATACATCCATAGCCAAGAATCTTTTGTTGCGTAGAGCTCTTGCAGGTCAAAAATTTGCGCGATAAGAACAGCAACCGCAAGAACAGTACCACCAGCAACGATAAGAGGAACCGCGTAAGAAATACCAGAAAGCAGTGCTTGTTTAAGCTCAGTTTTCAACGGCAGTTTCTTCGGTTTATCATCAGTAGCTACTTTACGCTCTGCACCGTTGCCTTTTTTCGACTCTTCGATCGCTTCGTTTAAAATGCGTTCACCGTGTTTAATCGGTTCTGCAACTGGCGTTTCTACACGAGGAATGCCGTTAAAGCGCTCAGATTCTTTAATCGCAACTTCAGCAGCAAATACACAAGCCACTGCATTGTTTAATTGCTCAGCCGTTAAGCGATCTTCTATACCGTTTGCGCCCTGTTTTTCAACATGCACGTTATAGCCAAGCTTTTTTCCCGCCTTTTCAAGATATTCTGCCGCCATATAGGTATGAGCAATGCCAGCAGGGCAAGCAGTAACACATACAATTGTCGGCGCATTTGTATCTAAGTTGTCTTGTTTTTCTTCTTGTTGATTGTCGCCATCAAGAAGCGCAAAGATTTCTTCAGCGGTTGTCGCTTTTAATACCGCTTCGCGAACATCGTCATCAACCAATGTAGTTGTCAATGCAGTGAGCAGATGCATGTGGGTAGAACCCGCTTCTGCATTTGGAATCGCAATTAGGAAGATAAGATTTACATCTTCGTCTTCATCCAAGCCTTTCCATTTCATGTCTTCTTTAAGCGTTGCTACAGCGAAGCCAGCTTCTTTAACCGCGTCAGTCTTGCCATGCGGTACTGCTAGGCCTTCACCAAGCGCTGTCGGGCCTTGCTCTTCACGAGCAAATACTGCATCAAGATACTCTTGCTTGTTATGCAGTTTGCCTTGCTGATCCAGTTGGTCAGCAAGTGCGTAAATCGCTTCTTCTCGACTGCTAAACGTAGTTTGCAGATTTACGAGCGACTTATTCGTTAGAGTAGTAAGTTTCATAACCTTTGTCCCATAGTCACGGATTAGTACGACAGTCGTCCCTGCCGACGAGAAGAATAATACAACTTCAAGACATTTAATCCGTGATCACGATCTCACCAATACATATTTGTATTTAATTTGTATTTAAATCGCATTGGTAAATCCTTTAAGAAAGCTTGTTATGTATCGTTTAATTTGTATTATATGTACTACAAAACGCCGATACGATGCTCACACTAACCTTTAAAGCAAGGCTTATATAGAGCAAATTTACGTATTTAAGGTACAGGTTCTTAATCAAAGTCTAGTTGTCCTAGCGCACAAATGAGGCAAAAATGGCAAGACTCCCTATGTATCGCCAAATCGCCGATGCAATAAGAGAAAAGATCAGTTCTGGAGAATATAAAGTTGGAGAAGCACTCCCAACAGAAGCGCAATTGCGTGAAGTATTCTCGGTCAGTCGTGTAACGGTTAGACAAGCGCTGAAACTACTGATCGAAAACGATGAGCTTGAAAGCGTTCAAGGCAGCGGCACTTACGTCAAAGAGAACAAGATCAATTACGACATCTACAAACAGTCGAGCTTTCAAGAAAAGTGGGCGCATTTGGATGTGGTTACACACAGTGAAGTTCTGGCCTTTGAAATGAAGCCGTGTTCTTTGGCGATGTCTGAACATTTAGATATCAAAGAAGGCGAATTGGTTTTCTACGTAAAACGTGTTCGTTTCATAGACAACAATCCAATCACGGTTGAAGAAACTTGGTTACCTGTTGCCCTATTCCCAGATCTCACCTATCAAGTGATGCAGACATCAAAATACGACTTTATTGAGAACACCAAAGGCATGGTGATTGATCGAAGTGAGCAAGAACTGGTGCCGATTCTTCCACCTGAAGACGTTGCTAAACAGTTAGGTATTGACCCAGCTCAGCCTATCATTGAAAAACGTACTCGCGGTTACCTCGCCAATAACACGGTGTTTGAATACAGCCGCAACTACTTCACGTCTAACGATTACCGATTTACTTTGGTCGCAAGACGCCAGAGATAATGCTCATCAGCAAGTTTCGATAGTAGCAAAATGACCAACACAGAGAGCGCCTTGCTCTCTGTGTTTCTATGCTGTTATCTCAATAGTAAACCCAACTTTCTCTCCAAAATATTCCTAAATCAATATCAAGCAACCTCACGAAAGATCATTCACATTCATTTAAATACTGTTCGCGCGCTTTGACCATAAACTAAGCGCCAAATTACAAGAACAACAGTCGACAGGAATGTAGATGAATACCAAACAACTTGAGGACGCTGTAAGTGAAGTGAGCTTATTCAATCAGCACCTCCACTTAATCCAATCCGTGCATACCATTCCGACCCCAAAAATGAATTGGGAGTCGATTGCGATGGAACCTGCACCGACAATGCCAACGGTTCGATTCGATCATAAAGTCAAAGCAATGGAAGCACTCGATGAGTACAAGCCTAACTGGCTAGATATGCTGCTAGGAAACAAGTCGAAGCTCTATACCCTCACCAACAATATAGAGCGTGCCGCCGAACAAGACATCGAGCAATACAAGACAGAGTTTGTGCATTGGGTTCAAAACTACAGCTACTGGGCCAAGGGCAATCAATTATCGAAAGGTATTTTAAACAACGATAGTGAAGCAAAACTATCAGCCCTTTCCGAAGCTCAACAGAACCCGATTAACGCCGCGGTAGTCGACACTAAGCTGATTAACCATAACTTCAATACCTATAAGAATGGTCACCTGCTGGAGGTCAATATTCAGGTCAATAAGCATAACGTGATCCCTAAAGAAAAAAAGGTATTGTGCCAAGGCGAAGTGAAGCTTGAAACGATGTCTCTTTCGGAAAGCAATACCTTATATCGAGAGTATGTCTGCAGCTGTATTCTTAAGTGCGCGCAAGATGCTTTCAATGTGTTACCCGAGACGAGCGTCCTGATCAATGTTGATCAGATTTCAGCAGATCAATCGAGCGAGACCATCGTTTCATGCCATGTCGAACAAGGACTACTTGAGTTCTTGTTAATCGAAGACGATAAACCCTCTGAGATACTTGAATTCTTTGTCTACATTGAAGATTTCAATCCTCATCGAGGTAGCGGATTCTCTGCGATAAAAACGATTTTTTCGCCTTTGCCTATGGCGTCATAACTCACGCGCATTTTCGATTCAATCATTGACGACTCTTCACGACTAGCCTTGCGTTCGTCGTGTTCAATCACCTTATATACCAAATCATTATGTCGACACACGCTATCCCACAAACAACGCGCCCATTAACCAATACAGTTTCATACACACGATCCCGAGCAAAGCTGCCTTTATTTCTCATCGCGTTCTCTATGCCCGTATTTGGAGAAGAGGTTGAAGAAGTGGTACTCGAAGGCGACGTCGTATTAAGCGAAGGTTCTGAGTTAAAAGAAGAAGCTGAAGAATCTCCTTTTACGACCCTGACCAAGCTCGGTTTTATCTACTCACAAAACACCAGCTCATCTTTGTCGATCAATTCTGGAATCTCTGTTGGATACAAAAAAGAGAACTGGGGCCAACGAGTTCAGTTTGATACCTACTATACCGATGCAGAAAACGACGAAGACGGCACCAATCGCTATACCACCAACTATGGCATCAGCTATGACTTGAACGAAGTCACCTATTTGGTCGCCACAACACGTTTTGAACACGACCACTTTGGTACTTATCGTAAGCAATTCATAACGGCTACAGGGTTGGGTCGCCACTTTTATGATACAGAAAGAATCAAACTCCAAGGATCTGCCGGTCCGGGTTACCGAATCAGTAAGCGACAGTCTTCTGATGAAGAGTTTCCAAACAAAGAGAACTATGAACTGATCGTCAATGCCAATATTGATGGATCATTAATCCTAACAGAAACGTTTTCTATGGGGGCAACGGCTAACATGGCTTACGGTGAAGAGAACACCAATTACAACCTTAAAGGCTATCTAAAGAACATCTTAATGGGCAATTTGGCGCTAACTTTTGATACCGAATACATCTACAACACCACTGTCGCATCAGACCAAAGTAACGCCGAAATCTATAGCTCAATGAATCTCAACTGCGATTTCTAAACAACGCTTCCCCCATCGAACATGCAAAAGGATTTGCGTGATCGTTCAGAAAGTCATTACTAATCCGTATGCGAAAACCAACCTCATTGACCCTATCTCTAGTTCCATAACTAGGAAAATTGTATTGAGATGTGCTTTTGGAATCGGTAGCACAAAGCTCTGTCAACAAAATGTAAAACCGCTCTTTATCCAATGAAAAACTCATCGTTTATCGATAAAGTTCGCTCACCTTTTGTATTACAAATCATTTTTATGTTCAACTATCAACAACCTTTAAAATACCTCAAAATTGCTGCGTTTATCTCTAGTGGATTATTACTCGCTGGCTGTGAGCCAACGCTAAAAGCGAACAAGCAGAGCTTAAAACATGCACCGATTGCAATTGGAACATCGAGCAATGGAAGATTACCCTTCCAGTAAGTGGTGATGATTACTATAACAATGGCCGCACTAGCGCAGCGGAGCTCATCCCACAAGAGTGTAATGGTAAAGAGTATCTAACCAACGACACTCATCTCCCTTGGTTTTCGCGTGAATCGGTTAACAGTAAAGAACGTCTCAAGTTCACTGTAGATCTTGGCGGCCAAGTTTCCACAACGCCAAACACAAAGTACGTTCGCTCAGAGCTTCGTGAGCTTTACAACTTTGAATCAGAAAATCGTTGCAGTACTAAAGAGCAAAACTGGGCAGTAACCGGAACGCACGAATTAAAAGCGACATTAAGCGTTGACCAATTTCCGAATAAAGATGCAACAGGCAGCGACCCTAAAGTGGTTCTTGGCCAAATCCATGGCAAGGACATTAAGCAAGCGCTGGTCAAATTGCAGTGGGATGGTGAAAAAAAACCGGTACGCGTTATTCTGAACGATTCATTTCTACCAGGAAACAAGATGTGTAGCGACTGTCAGCCATTCAGTGTCAACCTAGGGGTTGCACCTGCAAACCTGGATTGGGATTACACGATTCGTCTTGATGACCAAGGTATTAACCTTTCAACACTCATTAATAATGAATTAACAGAACAGTTCTTACCATGGGGCATAGAAACAGAAGATCGTGATGGCAACAAGGTTACGTTGTCAAAAGCATGGTTAGAGGAAGAGTACTACTTTAAAGCCGGTCTTTACGCCCAAATAAAGCCATCAAGAGAGTTTGCTGGTCAAGTATTCTCGGTCAGCTTCTCGAAGATCAATATTGATCATAGATAGAAAGTCACTCCACCAGTTGTGTCTCGAATCACTACTGATACTTGAAAACGGCGTGTGGCTATCTCATCCATACGCTGTTTTATCACTGATACGCCCACGACATCGCAACTCGCTAAGCAAACCTTGCGTTCATTGTTCAATGACCACGTCTAAGCAAGGACTGACAGCTTCTTAAAGTAACCCCTCCTTTACGCTGATTATATAGAAAACGTTAATTCTGTTTTGCCCAGCGCCCCGTTTATCTACAAACCTTGGTGTAATAGATTGGTTGCAAGCAAACAAAAGGAGCGAACACATTATGTTATCTAATCAACTAGAGCGCGCACGCGCCATCGATTTACCGACACGAGAAGCGATGCTTCAACGAGCTCCTTCTGTACAACAGTTTTGGGACAACAATAAGGGCTTGTTCAGCGAAGCTTGGAAAGAATGGGAAGCAAGTGCGGAAGGCAGCCAATTGGATTTCGATGATTCACTGTTAGATGCCCGCCTGCGTGAAGCTGTTAGAGAAGCTTGGCAAGATCCAACGAAAGAAATCGCGGTAAAAGACTTACTCGAAGAAATCTCTCCTGGAGTATTTAAGTTCCAGTTCTTTGATGCTGAACGTCTTGCTGAATTGCGTGATTACTTGGAAGCGGTTTCGAATGCTCAAATCCCGCTGCGCCCACCATACGGCATAGTGCTTAACCGCGGTGGAGCAATGTTAGACAGCCGTTCTGAAGGTTATCTAGCCGCGCCAAGTTTCCAAACGTTTTACCGAGATTTACTCGACAGTTACATGCGCCCTATTGCTCGTTTATTGTTCCCTGAAATCATGGGTTACGACACGCAAACTTTTGGGTTCTCGATTCAGTATCAAGCGAACAAAGATACGTCTTTACGCCTGCATACTGATGCGTCTTCGGTCACTCTCAACATTAACGTAAATATGCCAGATGAAGAGTTTTCAGGCTCAGAACTTAACTTTTATGACCCTGCTACGGGTAAGATGAACGAAACGACATTCACGCCCGGTGTCGCTATGATTCATCGAGGAAACGTTGCCCATGCGGCGCTGCCGATAACAAGTGGTGAACGTTCGAACTTGGTATTGTGGTTGTATGGCGACCGTGGACAAATACCACACCACAACTCGGTACTAGAGCCTATAGATGCGCATAAACGCTGGACAGTACCAACAGTGGTACATGACAATTTTGCCCCGTTCTAGGCAATTGAGATAATAAATACAAAACGCGCCTACCATGGTTCATGGTGGGCGCGTTTTAGTTTTCACTTCAATTGACGGGTCAATCTATATGGCGAGTTATGCGGGTTTCGTTCTCAATCGAGTCAGTATGTCCATCTGTTTTAGATTCGCCATGCCAACGTAAGCCACTGGCACTAAGAACAATGAGAAGAAGGTTCCGGCAGTCAAACCTCCGACTAATACCAAACCAATATTGATTCGACCTAATGAACCCGGGCCATCCGCCAGTGCCAATGGCAATGAACCGAGGATCATCGTCAGTGAGGTCATCAAGATTGGACGCAGCCTTGAACGTGCACTGCTGATCGCAGCTTCTTTGGCACTCGCGCCAGATTTGCGTTTCTCGTTAGCAAACTCCACCAGCAAAATACCGTGTTTGGTCACGAGACCAACCAGTGTCAGCAATCCTATCTTCGAGTAAATATTCAGGCTTTGGCCAAATACCGAAAGTGTCAATATTGCGCCCACAATACACAGTGGAACGGTCAGCAAGATGATCATCGGGTCGACAAAGCTTTCAAACTGCGCCGCCAAAATCAAGAAGATAAAAATCAACGCCAATACGAACAGCACTTGTGCGCCCGCGGTTGAATCAACCAAATCTTTAACGATGCCATTGAACTCGTAGCTCTGAGCAGGTTTCAACAGGCTTGGTACCGTGTCATCAATATATGCCTTCACGTCGCTCGCCGTATATCCGGGCATCAAGTCCGCGGTGATTTCAGCGCTGTCTTTACCCATGAACGTCTTGAAGTTAGATTCCGATGTCACTTGTTTGATTGATACAAACTGGGATAAAGGAAGCCTTTGCCCCGACTGTGAATCCACATACAACTTATCAAGCACCTTGAAATCACCAAGATCACTTCGGTTTACTTGAACTTGAATTGGGTATGTATAACCGTCGTCCGCTTGCAAATCTGCGGCTTTAACAGAACCAAGGAACGTCGATAACGCATTGGTTACGTTACCGTAATCAACACCAGACAATACAATCGCATTGCGATCAATCGACAAATCATAACGTAATTGGTCACGCAACATTGAGTTCTTAATGTTGGTCACACCCTCGTAATCCTCAAGCGCCTTAACGACTTCGCTCGCAGTTTCAGACAGCACAGTGGTATCACGGTTAACCGTCGTCAGTTCAAGGGTCATGTTGGTAGCGATGTTCAAGTTATCTGCTGAGCGAACCTTGAAAGACATGCCGTAAGCAGAGACCGAACTTTGTGCTTTAGCAATAAACTCGTTTACCAATTCATCCGCTGACTGGTCACGTTCACCCCATGGTTTCAATAGAACATGATTGGTCGGTGTACCTTCAATGTAAGATAAGTTCGCTTCTACTAAACTATTACCTTTGAACACACTGTTCAGTTGCTCGTTGTTATCTAGATGGTACTGACGACCAACACCTGTTGGTGGCGTAGACGTCACCTCAACAAAACCGGTATCTTCGGTTGGAAGCAACACTTGAGGCATTTTCCAAACCGCTAAGGCCGATAAAGCGATCAGCACTAAAGCAATACCACTCATCAGAGCCTTACGATCAAACCATTTACCTAGCTCTTTGGTGTATAAATCCGATAACACATTCAGTTTCGCATCAACTTTTTGATACCACTTCGCCGGAGTTGATACTGGCTTCATTAAGTAAGCACTCATCATTGGTGAGAGCGTTAACGCCACAAATCCAGAAATGATCACCGCTGCTGCAAGCGTGAACGCGAACTGCCTGAATAGATCGGCAGTTAGGCCTGCCATCAAGCCAATTGGTAAGTAAACAACCGCCAAAGTCAGCGTCATCGCAATCACTGGGAAGACAATCTCTCGACACCCTTTAATTGCAGCATTGAATGGCGTTTCACCTTCTTCGATATGACGGTAACAGTTTTCAGCCACAACAATCGCATCATCAACCACCAAACCAATGGCGAGAATGATAGCGAGAATCGTCAGTACGTTGATGCTAAATCCAAGTAAATGCATGACAGCAAATACGCCTATTACGCACACAGGAATGGTGATGATCGGAATTGAAGCAACTCGAAAAGAGCCAAGGAACAGAACCACAACCGCTGAAACCAGAACAATCGCTTCAACTAAAGTCATGAAGCCCTCATCAATTGCGGTTTTAATGAAATCCGCTTGGTTGTAGACCATCTTCATCTCAATGCCTTCTGGCAACTGAGGCTGAATCACATCAATCTGTTTCTTAACTTTATTCGCAACGGTTACTGGGTTTTCACTTTTCAGTGGCAACACCTGAATCGACATCGCTAGATTGTCATCTACACGCAGAATACTTGGTGTAAGGCTCTCCTCACCCATTTTGACTTCAGCAATATCACCGATACGAATGATCTTGCCGTTATCAACACGAACCACTAAGTCTCGTACATCATCAACGCTGGTTACTTGGTTGACTGGGTTGATGGAGAAATCTCGCACCTGCCCCTTGATGGTACCGGCGGTAAACGTTGCATTGTATGAGCTCAATGTTCCAACAACATCGGATGCACTCATATTGAGCGCCATCATGCGATCCGGTTGCAACCAAACACGCACCGCTTTTTCGCTGCCACCATACGGCCCCCAAATACCACCCACACCTTGGATGTGCTTAAATTGAGGCACGACTTGCTGGCTAATGTAGTCGTACATGTCTTGCTTAGACATCTTGCCAGTATTCACAAACGTGATGATGTTACTCGGCATACTGGTGTCAGAAGAATCATCCGTGACCGTTGGCTTATCCGTCATACTCGGTGGGAAATCACCAATCGCTTCGACGCTGCTGCGCAGGTTGTTCATCAAGCTGGTGTATTCGACGTCATTAATGTCATCTTCAAAGATGATTTTTAGATTACACGTGCCTTCCTGACAGTCCGTCGTCATGGTTTTCACGCTGTCGAGGCCCGTTGCAGCAGTAATAAGCTTATCTGCCACATTGCGCGACATAAACTCAGCGCTCGCGCCATTGATCGCAGCCGTTACCGTTGCTGACGGTGTTTTATGTTCTGGAAAGTATTGGATTGAGAGCTTTTGAAATGACAAAAGCCCAAGCAAAACAATGGTGATGCTCAGAACTGACGCAAACACAGGGTGCTTGATACAAATCTCAGGAAGCTTCATTCAGATTCTCCTTCGTTACAGCTTCCTTGCTTAGTGTTTCCTTACTGTGAGTTTCCTTGCTTTGAGTTTCGCTTGATGAATCCTCAACAGTCGCGCTAGTCTCTGCTTGCTCGCTGTTTTCGTTGATCGCTTCATCTACACCTTTCGATGCTTCCGTCCAATCAACCGAAGGTTCAATTGGATGTGCTTCGTCCACCTGTGTTACGGTCTTTTCTACTTTAGGCTCAGCGGTCTGTTGAGTGTTATCTTTGCTTGTCGGTTCCGTGATTAGCTCAACAGTTTTCTGTTCAGCATTTGGGTTCATGACCTTAACTAACGACGCTTTCTTAAGGTTCTGTTGTCCCGTCACAACGACGTTATCGCCAAGTTTCAAGCCTTTCTCTACAACAACGTAACCATCGTTAGTATTCACGCCTAATTCGACAATGCGTTGCTCGATTTTTTCACCATTCACGACCCAAACAAAACGCTCTGCATCTTTTGCTTGAACGGAGTTTTGAGAAACCACCATCTGCGTTGAATCTTCGCTGGTCATCTGACTTACTTTGGCAAACATACCCGGAACTAAGCGATGCTCTGGGTTAGTCACGTGCGCGTGAACTTCTACACGGCCCGAGCTTTCGTCCACCGCCGGCGCAATGTAATCCACCACACCAGAAAATGCTTCATCGACAAATGCATCAACTTGGATGGAAACATTCTGCCCCAGCTTTGCATTTCCTAAATCCGACTGGCCAATGGAATATTGAACTTCAACAGGATCGAGTTTGATCAAACTGACCAACGCGGTTGCGCTATCAATCTTACTGCCCACTGAGTGAGTGAAGTTAGTTAGCTGCCCATCAAATGGCGCTACCAATAAATAGTCATTCATCAGCGCTTCTTTCTGACGGAAATCAGCTGCGGCTAGGTTCGCCTGTTCGCCCAGCTCTTCCACATCTTGTTGAGACATAGAGTCAGGCTGTTTCTTTAGTAATTCTTGTACTCGCTTTAATTTCGACTTTGCTAACGCTAGAGAGCTTCTTGCTTTGTCTAAATCGGCTTTCGCTTTGGTATTGTCCAGTTGAGCGATCAGTTCGCCTTTTTTAACTGAATCTCCATCTTTGAAATGGATGTTGAGAATTTTGTCGGAGGCACTAAATGTCAATGCAGCAGAATCCGTTGCCCTGATTTTGCCAACCTCGTTGATTGAAGAAGTGAATGCTTGTTTGTGAGCTTTTTCGATAGTCACAGGAATTAAGTTTGAGTTTTGGGCAAACGATGGAGAGATATGTAAGGCAAACAGTGCCAAACAGATTGTTTTACTAAGCTTTGTAAATTTCATTTTTAATAACCATAACCGTTGAATTCGTCTGAATTAAAACGTTTTTCTAAGCAGCTATTTCTTACTTAATGAGCTTCCAGCTATTTAAATAATGCTAAAACAGCTAATAATGAGAAAAGGGCTCAACTCACTGTCGAGCCCTGCAATTTTTATATGATTCCTAAATTTTTACGTTCTGAACTCCAAAGTAAAAGTTAAAAACGATGCTGATACTGAACACCGAGCAAGAGAGCATCGGCGGTCACATCAGCAGTTATATTGGAACTCGTTTCTGGGATCGTCGTCAGGCTTTCGTCAATATCTTGTGATTCTCCGATGATAAAACCGACACCAATATCCACAGAACTGGCAGCCGTGAAGTTATATGTCCCTCCGACCGTTAGCCAATGACGGTTAACATCAGGAATTGATAACGACGTGAGTTCGTCAGTTGGGGAAATGTCGTACATGTAGCCAGCTCGTAGAACGATGTCTTTCGACATGGTGTACGTACCACCGACAGAAACATGTCCTGCGTCTTTCCATTGATACTCTTTAATTGAGTCGTCATAAGATTCAGATGTTAGCGAATCAAATTCAGACCAGTTCACCCACTGCAGGCTATAGTGAAAAGCCCACTGTTCGTTGAGCTGGTGCCAACCGGAAAACTCTAGAGTGTCTGGTAACGGAACATTCATCTTGTCGGCAGGGACACCGCCTCTGGTAATGTCACCTTCCACTTCAATATCGGGGCTGTAACGGTAAGTAATACCAAACTTGTTATGTTCATTGACTTGGTAGGTCGCCCCAACGTTAGCCCCCAAACCGAAGCCATCGGCATCTACGTTTAACAAGTTTTGGCGGTATATTTCACCCTCACCGTAAATAACATCTAGCCCTGCGCCCAAATTGATTTTTTCAGACAACTCATAAGCCACAGCGAAGCCAACATTGATACTGGAAAGCGCCGTTTTGCCTCCAAACTCATCCGCTTCAAACGACTCGTCAAACTCTACGTCAGTACCGAAATTGGAATGGACTGTTGCGCCCAGAGTGAACTTAGAACCTTCGATAGGATGCACATAATGAATGTTCGGAACTAATGTCCCTGCGTCTAGAGATTGATCATCGAGTGTTTCTGTATCGCCTTTCATTGGTGTGTAGCTAACACTAGACACATCAATACCACTATCGATATAGATAGCGCCGACAGAGAGTGTTGGTTGCTCGATGTAAGCCATCGCAGCACTGTTCTTAGCAACAATCGCAGCGCTATCTGCCATCACAGCATCACCAGCGAATGCACGGCCTAAGCCTGTTGCAGACTGCGCGTTAAGTTGAAATCCAGCCGCATTAGTCAGGCAAGGAACAAGAGCAGCGGCAGTGCCCAATAAAAGTTTATTCTTCATCTTGAGGCACCTCTGTTTCGATATGCTCTTCGTTATTAATGACGACTACTGAACCGTCACTCATTACCATAGAAGCAACGGCAATTTGTTGAGTGCCCACCGCTTCACGAACGTCTGACATGTTTTCACCTGGTGTGCCCGGCAAGCCATTTTCATCAACGGGACCTTCATAGGGGAACAAATACGTACCATGCCCGCCGGTAGTTGTTCTCACGGCTCCACGCTTTTCATTAATATTTTCTGAGGTACCTGTTATTGGGTCTAAGCCAAGCGCAGTAATCAGTGGTTCAGTACCAGTACGAATGTTATCTGGCGCGGTATTCGGAATTACGCTATCTGGGACGTAATCAACACCAACGTCACAAGTCTCCCCGCAATCTCCAACGGCAGCTAACAAAAGAGTTGGTTGCTCAGCAGCGACTTGGCGAGAGATAAAACTAGCAGGGTCTGCACTATCAATTGTGGCTTGAACCCCTTGTTTAAGGTCTGTCACAACTAAATCAAAGATGTCATTCTCTAGCTGGCTGACAAGCAGCGCGTTGTCAGATGAAAGCTCTACAAACTCACGGAGCGCTTCAATGCACTGCTGATTTGTTGCTTCTGCTGTACATGTATCTGGTATGACAGTTTCAGCAATACCGCGCTGAACATCTGGAGACTTCTTAACACCTTCAGACATTTCAGGTCCTAGGGTTTGAGAGGACAGAACCAAGTTGGTTAACCCCTGCCCCGGAACAACAAAGTTCACCGTATTGAATTCAAAATTAGAATTAGTATCCGAGTGAAAATCAGGGCTTGCTTGGCTAAACTCACTCACCATTACCGACATAATGCCGCCCAGCGATTGTCCAATTAAGTGAACGTCATCTTTTTTCACCCAAGCTTCTTGGCTTAGCGCATAACGAAGACCTAAAAAGTCAGACACTGATTGCTGAAGGTTAGAACGCAGTGCTAAAGGGGAATCAATATTGATGAAGAACGCCTTGTCTGCTCTAGCACTAATCTCTACCCCTTTCTCTGGCCCCTCACCGTCTGGATCGGTATTGTCATAGCGCATTCTTTCCCCGTGATATGGCATATCGATAGCAACAACGGCATAGCCTTTTTTTGTATATTCCGCAGCCATCAAAGAAGCAGTGCCGCGCTCTGCTGTAACACCATGAATAAAAATAGCTGTAGGTAACTGACTACTTTTATCCCATCCATTAGGAACATAAATATCTGCAGTTATATCTAACTCTTCGGTTATCTTCGGGGTTGATTCTCTTTCTGTAGGAAAACCACCGTCGGTGTTTGTAATCCATTCGTAAAGTGGCGAGCAATTCTCCTTCGGTTCAAATTCATCAATGATACACTCTGATTCTCTCGCTTTAGTAAAAGGTAAATAGGAAGGAATTTTAAGTTGTTTGGTATATAGATCGTAATCTTTCTTCCGTTCTGTAATCGGATTTAACTGACCAGTAAAAGCGCTTCCAAATGCCTCATGGTTGTATTTCATCGCATCCAATGGAGAATAAGCACTCTGAGTTTTAAATTGTGCTGCATATACAGGAATACCCTTATCTGGATATAACGCATAATATGAATCAATAGCGCTCAATACTTGCTCTTGAAGAACTTCTTCTTTTTCGTTATTTAATGGAACGTCTGAATAAATCAACTCATCAAAGCTGGCATCTGCTTTTAAAGACTCATTAAATTCAGTTTTTACCCCATCCGTTACTACAATCGAATAAGTACGACTCTCAGCTAAGCCTGATTCACATTGAATTTTAATATTGGAACCATCAGCTGATATTTGAGTGACAACTTCCTCACCTGTTAGGTCATCAATTAATACAACATTCCCGGTTAAGGTTTCGTTATTGAGTGGATAACGCTTGTCCGAATTAACACTTTGTAAAGGAATTAAAATCGGTTCCGCACAAAGCCCCCAACCGTCTAGGGCTGCGTATGAATTGTTGTAGTCCTGATAATAAGCATCATTGGTCGATGACATTGCGGCAACGTCTTCACCGACACCGGATATTGTTCCATCGTCGTCATACCCATAACCATCGTTCGGTTTTGGTAGTTCATTAATGTTGTAGGGAACCAATACCGAAACGGCCTCTTGAGTCGAGTCTTCAGACTGACAGCCGAGTAAGGCAAGCGTAATTAGTCCACATATATATGGCTTATTGAAATCTTTCAAAACAGCTCCTTCGTAGCTTTCGCATTTAACTGGTGTGGTCATGCGATTTATCGTTATTTGAGTTGCCGATTGAGTCGGAGGTAAGCTCGACTTTTATTCGTAGAGAGCAAGGCAACACAGAGTTGGAATGACACGTTGATAAAACTACGTAAGAAATTTGAGCAATTAACCCACACCCACTAAATCAGCGTCACCCGTTAATGATCCAATAGCTACTAACGGCAAGCACCTGAAACCGCATTAAACAACCTCAAAAAGGTATATAAGGAAATCTAATTAGGTTAATAATCAACATAAATTCAGTCACTTAAATATCAAAGACGATGAAATCAGTAAGTTTATGTTTGTTGTAAGATTTGTTATATTTAGGTTAGAACGCTTATAGCGATGAGAACCCAGATGTCTGCTGAATTTATTATCAATGATGATATACAGGTCAATTTAGAAGAGAGTGAAATCCATCACTTTAAGACGGGCCGTACCTACCCAATAGGTTCTAATGAATCAGAGCTGCTTAAGTTTTTTATCTCGAGACCCAATGAGGTGATCACTCGCCAAGTTCTTATTGAACAGGTGTGGGTGTCTAAAGGTATATACGTTGAAGATGGCAGCCTAATGCAAACCATCTCGATTTGCCGAAAAGCGTTAGAAGATAAGAGTGGGATGATCATCGTCACTGAGCGCGGTAAAGGTTACCGATTTGCAGGACAAGTGACACAAGACAAAGAACGCGCGCTGCGTCAAATTCAATCGCAACCAAAGCAAGAACCGACACAACCTGAAAGCAACACAGCGCCTGAAAGCTCAACAACCAAGACAACGGCCGCTACGAAAAAAACAAACAGTCTATTAGCACTGGTTGCATTATTTGTAGTGGCTGCAGGTTTATCCCATTATTTGTTTTCTTATTTAGATAGAAATAGCCTAGGCGAAGATCTCGTGGGTCAGCATTTTATCTCTTGTAGAATCGAATCCGACGAATTCACTTTTAATGAGTTATTCAACGTAACGCTTTATGAATATAAGGGACGAAAAATCATCATCGATAATTCAGGAAAATCTCTGAGCTTCCCTGCCGGATTTAAAGGAGTGACTTGTGAATAATAAAACGAATACAGCAATTTTTGTGGTACTGCTTGGCGTATTAGTCGGCTGGGTTTCTACCTTTATTCCCAAGTCACATCTTGAAGGGCATTATTTAGCAAATACAGCATCGATTATTAACTCGTCCAATAATATGATTCATAACCAGTCTGCTATTAACATCGAGTTTAAGAAGAATGACAGTTATGACCTATTGTACGTATCGACTAAGCAAGTCGGCTTTACGTCATCGGGATCTTACTCTGTCACTCAACACGACATCTCACTGGATGAGAACCAACACCAACAAATCATCCCGAATCGCGAGTTGTCGTTTTACGAAAAGGTGATGATAAGTGAAGGGTCTACCCTATCTTCTGACGCCATGCCTTACATTCCATTGAATAGAGAAGAGTTTTTACTCATTACTCGCTATGGGATGATTCATTTTTGTAAGAAGGTTATCTGTTCTGAGCTGCCAACGTATTCAAATGACACTCCTGACGTTGATATAAACTAAACTCGCTCGCTATTTTTAAACCTAATTATATTTGAGTGCCAACTTGTGTTTTAGCGCTTACTTATGGGAAATAAGTAGGCGTTAAACATAAGTAACCTTTAAATGTAAGTAAGCTTAAAAGCTAAGATTCTCACCTCTTTACTCCGATAAATACCCAGTTCGTTACACGTTCCCTTCCAAAGTACAAAAAACACTCACGATTTATAAAACAACACCACTATATGCAACTAGAACAATTAAAGGTGATCCAAGTTATATTCTAGGGAGTCACAAAATTTGTTTATTAACATCCAAACAACAGTGGTTAATCAATATTTACAACCACAATTAACATCGAAAAAAATGTTTGTCTTAGATCATACCAACCTCAACTATGCCTCGTGCCACAGTGCAGTTTTCTGTACATTCATTGTCATATTCTGAAACACTTTCTTATATTTTTTAAACTTTGTGGAGATTTCTATGTTAGAGCTCTTGATCGGATTAGTAATTACCATCGCTGTTGGTTACTTTATTGTGAAAGGCTATAAAGCGGCAGGCGTATTACTAACTGCTGGCCTTGCCCTACTTCTTATTACTGGCCTTATTGGTCACACAGTCTTACCAGCTAAGGTCGCTTCAACAGGTAACATGGTTACCGACTCACTCGAATTTGTTAAGTACATGCTTCAGTACCGTGGAGGCGGCCTAGGCATGCAAATCATGCTTCTTTGTGGTTTTGCTTCTTACATGACGCACATTGGTGCTAACAACGTAGTAGTGAAACAGTTCTCTAAACCGCTTGCTGCTATTAAATCTCCCTATGTACTTCTTGTTGCGGCTTACATCGTAGCGTGTCTAATGTCTCTAGCAGTAAGTTCTGCAACAGGCCTTGGTGTGTTACTGATGGCGACCCTATTCCCAATGATGACGGCGATGGGTATTTCACGCCCAGCAGCGGTTGCCGTTTGTGCATCACCTGCAGCAATCATTCTTTCACCAACCTCTGGTGATGTGGTTATCGCAGCTGAAAAATCAGGCATGTCTCTTGATGTGTTTGCTGTTCAAACAGTATTGCCTGTTTCTATCTGTGCAATCATCGTGATGGCTGGCGCGGCTTTCTTCTGGAACAAATACCTAGATAAAAAAGAAAACACGCCAATGGAAAAAGTAGACGTTTCTGAAATCGAAACAACAGCACCGGCTTTCTACGCTGCACTGCCATTCCTACCTATCATCGGCGTTTTCCTATTCAACGGCCGCACGATTCCAGGGCTTTCACTTGATATCTACACCATTGTTGTAGGTTCTATCTTCGTGGGCGCAGTTATCGATTACGTTGTTAAGAAGTTTGACGGCGAGAAAACATTAGAAGACTTAGATTCTTGCTACCAAGGCATGGCTGACGCGTTCAAAGGCGTGGTAATGTTGTTGGTTGCGGCGGGCGTATTTGCTCAAGGTCTAATGTCTATCGGTGCGATTGATAACCTAATCGGTCTTGCTGAATCTGCAGGCGCAGGCGGTATCGCATTAATGCTTATCCTAACAGGTTTAACGGTTGCTGCAGCTATCGCGACAGGTTCTGGTAACGCGCCTTTCTATGCATTCGTAGAACTGGCTCCATCACTAGCGGCGAAAATGGGCTTGAACCCAGCGTTCCTAATCATCCCTATGCTTCAAGCATCTAACCTAGGCCGTACCATTTCTCCAGTATCTGGCGTAATTGTTGCGACATCGGGTATGGGTAAAATCAGCCCGTTTGAAGTTGTAAAACGTACTTCTGTTCCAGTAATCTGTGGTCTTATCACGGTTATCTTTGGTACGCTGGTATTGGTTCCAATGGCAGCTTAACTTTAAGAAAAACTCTATCTAGACTGATACAAGCTAAGATAGAGATGCCGATATAAAATGCCCTAACAAAAAGGCGCTGAACTTAATAAATTCAGCGCCTTTTTTACGTCATATTATTTTAGACAATTCAAAATTCTATCTATTGGAGCATGACACTAAAAATGTCACAAGATCTTGAAACAGCACGGCTTTAAATAGTATTACTTCAAAGGAACAAGCCCTACTTCATGTCTCCATAACGTTCTAAATAAAGAACGGTTGCTGCGGTACGAGAAGGCACTTGCAGCTTTTTCAACAAACTCTTCATATGTACCTTAACTGTCGATTCAGAAATAAACAGGTGATCGGCGATCTGCTTGTTACGGTAACCTTTCGCGACTTCTTGAAGAATTTGCATTTCACGTTCAGTCAATTGGTCGAAGATATCATTTCGACTGTCAGCATCATTCAAATAGCGAGCTATCACACTGCTGTATGCCTTATCGCCGCTATGTGCTTGCTTAAGCAGTTCAATCAACTCATCGGGTTCAGTATCTTTCAGTAAGTAACCATCAGCGCCCGCTTTAACAATCGCTTCGATATCCGCAGGGCTATCAGAAACCGTTAAAATAACGATGTTAGCGCTTGAACCATCAGTACGAAGTGCTTTCAGAGTATCTAGCCCAGACATGCCTTTCATATTCAGATCCAACAGGATCAAATCAGGTTCTTCTTCATGGGCAAGAGCGACCGCTTCAGTACCGTTACTTGCTTCTGCAATCACTTCAAATTCATCTTCAAAGCTCAGTAATTGGCTTATACCTCTGCGCATCAATGGATGATCATCAACCAACATTACTTTACAAATCGTCAACTTTAACTTCCTTTAAACTTTTATATTTCAATATGACTGTACAGCCCTCACCTTGAGCTGCTTCAATCGTTAAGTCACCATTCAGTCTTGCCGCACGCTCCTGCATAATACTCATTCCGTAGTGGTTCATCTTCGAACTACTTGGGTCAAAGCCTTCTCCATTATCTTTAATCACGACTAATACTTGTCCGTCCTCATCGATACAGCATACATCTATCAAGTCGGCATTGGCGTGTTTTATTGCGTTTATTGTTGCTTCACGAATCAATTGAAGCAAGTGAACCTGACTGTGCGCATCAAGCTCTAGCGATGAAAGGTTATTAGTTAATTTAATCTTCGCATCGGTTCTTTCACTAAGTTGCTCTAGCATGGTGCTCAAAGCATCTCCAAAGCTACCCTCTTTGATGGATAACCTAAATGTGGTGAGTAGCTCTCTCAATTGAGTATAGGCACCGGCTAACCCATTCCCTATCTCAGATGCTATCTGCTCAGACTGCTCTCGATGTTTGTGTTCCGGAAGTTTACCAATAACACGCTTTAACAATGTCACTTGGATTTTTAAATACGACAGCGATTGGGCCAATGAATCATGCAGTTCACGCGCAATCGTCGCTCGCTCTTCCATAATAATAAGCTGCTCAGCTTTCTTTTGAGCGCGATTATAGTAGATAGCTCTCGATAACAGTTGAATAAAACTCTCAATTAGCGTCTTAGTTGAATGACCATGATGATATGAGCAATACAGATAGCCCAAAACAAGCTCGTTATCATCCAGTTTCATTTCAAACTTTTCATAATCGCAAGTCGGGTCGTAACCTTCATCCATAATCAAAGAACGTCCCGAATTATCGACTATTTCTAACCTTAGCGATTCAATCCCTTCTAGGCTGACCAAGTGCTGCAAAATAGCTCGGAAATTTTCCGGTGCAACACGCGTTACCGTGAGTTCTTGAGAAGAATAATAGAGTGCTTGCAATGATTGGTTGGCATTTTGTAACTCAACCGTCTTGGCATCGACAACATCTTCAAGGTTTCGATACAGCACGCCTAAATCTTTCGCCATCGAGTTAAATGTTTTGGTCAAAATGCCCAGTTCATTATTGTTGGTAACCTCCAACTTAACCTCGAAATCACTATTTTTTATTCTCTGGCTAGCTCTAACGAGAGCGTGTAGAGGCTTAACAACTTGTTTACGTACAAAATGAACAACAAAAAGAGATATGACGAGTATTCCACCTAGACCTATACCACCAGCCCATGCCAATTTAATTAATTTATTTTCTGAAAATTCTTGTAACTTAAAAACAAAGCGGTCGATTTCAATAACAAAATTTTCAACAAGTACCAGGTAGTGTTTTCTATCTTCGCTATTTAAGACCTGCTTCAATTCATGCCAACGGCCAATTATTAAATAATAATCATTTGTAATATCAGTTGGCACTTCCCAACTCACCAAATTAGTCATCGATGTGGAATAAAGGGAACTTTCAAATTCACGAATATGAGAATCGTAATCCACTGATTCTATTTGAATATCATGCGCTAAACGGTAGCTTTGCATGCGCATTGAGCCAGCCACATTAACCGCCTCGGCATCATTAAGGCTGGACGCTAATGTAAAAATAGCAAAACCGGTGGTGGCAACTGAAAGGAGCAATATAAATAACAATGATTTAGCTATTGTACTCGTCACAGATGAAACAGGTTTAATAAGCAAAGTTAATATCCTGAAGGTATAAAAATGGCTATCGAGAACCTATTGTCACACATCAAAAAACAGAGCTCCATTCAATATGTGACCAAACGCTTCATAATTTATTGATCTAAGACAATATAGGATCCTATTTAGCCCTTAAGGGGTATTTATACAAATATTTCTAAAACTACACTACTTGTGAGGATAAATGACAAGATATTAACGAAACAATGATCTACAATTACAACATCTTAGCAACATTAGTAGGCATTTAGTGGTAGACCTATCGAGACGACGCCTATTTTCTAGGCGAAAAGTAGATTCAAGCCAAATTCGATTGCCTTGGATTAAAAGTCTAGAAAGCTTCGCAGATGATTGTACACGTTGTGGTAAATGCATCGAAAGTTGCGAGACACACATCATCATTGTCGGCGACGGTGGTTTTCCTACTGTCGACTTCTCAAAAGACGAATGTACATTCTGTTATCAATGTGCAGACGTTTGTCCAGAGCCAATTTTTAAACCCAAGGAAGAAACGCCTTGGCTGGCAAAAGCAACTATCTCTGATAAGTGCTTGGCCCAACAAAATGTTGAATGCCGAAGCTGTGGTGACATGTGTGAACCTATGGCGATTCAATTTCAACTTAGAGCAGGCAGTGTTGCTCTACCAAAAATCGAGTTAGATGAGTGTAGCGGTTGTGGAGCCTGCGTAGCAGTTTGCCCTACTTCGGCTATTCTTGTGAGTAATGCATAAAACAAAAATAACGAGAGCAATTTATGGCACTAAATGAAGTGCATATATCAAGTTTAGTCGTGCATGTGAGCCCAGAGCATCTAGACGAGATCAAAGCACAAATCGAGCAATACGATAATGCGGAAATCTACGGCAGTAGCCCTGAAGGCAAAATCATCGTGGTCCTAGAAACCGAGAACCAAGGTTTTGTTACGGACACCATCGAAGAAATTAATAATATTACGAACGTTTTAGGGACAGCTTTGGTTTATCACCAAATCGAGACTGGACTAGACGAAACGGATTTAGAAACTGGAAGCAACAATTCTCAACTTGAGGGTGAAGTATGAAAATGACAAGACGCGCGTTTGTGAAAGCAAACGCAGCTGCATCAGCGGCAGCCGTTGCAGGTGTAACTCTACCAGCAACAGCAACCAACCTGATTGCTAGCTCTGATCAAACAAAAATCACGTGGGATAAAGCGCCTTGTCGTTTTTGTGGTACGGGCTGTTCGGTACTAGTTGGTACTCAAAACGGTAAAGTGGTCGCGACTCAAGGCGACCCAGAAGCACCTGTAAACAAAGGCCTTAACTGTATTAAAGGCTACTTCCTTTCAAAAATCATGTACGGTAAAGACCGTCTTGAACAGCCTCTTCTTCGTATGAAAGATGGTGAGTTCCACAAAGATGGTGATTTTGCACCAGTATCTTGGGACAAAGCTTTCGACGTAATGGCTGAGAAATGGAAAGCCGCTCTGAAGAAGAACGGTCCAACAGGCGTTGGTATGTTCGGTTCCGGCCAGTGGACAGTAATGGAAGGCTACGCAGCGGTTAAGCTGATGAAAGCGGGCTTCCGTTCAAACAACATCGATCCAAATGCTCGTCACTGTATGGCATCTGCGGTAGGTGCATTCATGCGTACTTTCGGTATCGATGAGCCAATGGGTTGTTACGATGACTTTGAACACGCAGATGCATTCGTACTGTGGGGTTCAAACATGGCAGAAATGCACCCAGTACTATGGACTCGTATTACAGACCGTCGTCTAAGCCACCCACACGTTAAAGTAAACGTACTGTCTACTTACTACCACCGTTCTTTCGAGCTTGCAGACACAGGTTACATCTTCGAACCTCAATCAGATCTAGCGATTGCTAACTTCATCGCTAACTACATCATTCAAAACGATGCGGTGAACTGGGAATTCGTGAACAAACACACGAACTTCAAGCAAGCAACAACAGACATCGGTTACGGCCTTCGTGACAATGACCCACTACAGAAAGCCGCTGCGAACCCTAACTCAGGTAAAATGACTGATATCAGCTTCGAAGACTACAAAGCTTCTGTTGCTGAATACACCGTTGAAAAAGCATCTGAAATGTCAGGTGTATCTCAAGATGACCTTATCAAGTTGGCTAAGCAATACGCAGATCCAAACATCAAAGTAATGTCACTTTGGACTATGGGTATGAACCAACATACTCGTGGTGTATGGATGAACAGCCTTGTGTACAACATCCACCTTCTTACAGGTAAGATTTCTACTCCAGGTAACAGCCCATTCTCACTTACTGGCCAACCATCTGCATGTGGTACAGCTCGTGAAGTAGGTACGTTCTCTCACCGTCTACCGGCAGATATGGTGGTTGCTAACCCTAAACACCGTAAGATTGCAGAAGACATCTGGAAGCTTCCAGAAGGCACTATCCCACCTAAACCGGGTAAACACGCTGTTGCGCAAGACCGTGCGTTAAAAGATGGTACGATCAACGCGTACTGGGTAATGTGTAACAACAACATGCAAGCTGGTCCAAACATCAACACTGAACGTCTACCAGGTTACCGTAACCCAGACAACTTCATTGTATGTTCTGACCCGTACCCAACAGCAACAGCTCAAGCTTCTGACCTTATCCTTCCAACAGCAATGTGGATTGAAAAAGAAGGTGCTTACGGTAACGCTGAGCGTCGTACACAAGCATGGTACCAACAAGTTAAAACCGTAGGTGAAGCAAAGTCTGACCTATGGCAAATCATGGAGTTCTCTAAACGCTTCACTGTTGAAGAAGTTTGGGGCGAAGAGCTTCTAGCTAAAGCACCTGAGTATCGTGGTAAAACGATGTACGACGTGCTGTACAAAAACGGCAACGTTGATGCATTCCCACTGTCTGAAGCACAAGAGCTTAACGACGATGCTCAAGCTCAAGGTTTCTACGTTCAAAAAGGTCTATTCGAAGAATACGCAGCCTTTGGTCGCGATCACGGTCACGATTTAGCACCTTACGACACTTACCACAAAGTCCGTGGCCTACGTTGGCCTGTTGTTGACGGTAAAGAAACACTGTGGCGCTTTAAAGAAGGTTCAGATCCATACGCTAAGAAAGGTTCTGGTTGGGATTTCTACGGTAAACCAGATGGTAAAGCTCTTATCATCAATGCTCCTTACGAAGCACCACCAGAAGTGCCAAGCGACGAATACGACATGTGGCTATGTACAGGTCGTGTTCTTGAGCACTGGCACACAGGTACTATGACTCGTCGTGTACCAGAACTTTACAAAGCAGTACCGGATGCACTTTGTTACATCCATCCTGCTGACGCTAAAGCTCGTGGCCTTCGCCGTGGTGATGAAGTTCTTATCGAAAACAAACGTGGTGAAGTACGCGTTCGTGTTGAAACTCGTGGTCGTAACCGTCCACCACAAGGCTTGGTATTCGTACCATTCTTTGATGCAAGAATTCTGATCAACAAGTTGATCTTGGATGCAACGGATCCTCTGTCTAAGCAGACGGATTACAAGAAGTGTCCAGTTAAGATCACTAAGGTTTCTTAAGAGCCAAGCGCTTTTCGAACCTAGATACAAGATCTAACGTATTTAATATTGCGACTACTTTTTTCGTTACTTTTTGAAAGAAGTAGTCCACTCAAAGAATTAGCCTTTAGGCGGAGAAATTAACCATGAAAAAACTGATTACTGCCCTACTATCAGCTGGTCTTTTGCTAGCTGGTGCAGTTCAAGCTGAGCTGGATAACCCAGGCGGCATTGGTGGCGTAGAATCTCTACGTGGTGCAAGTGAACTTGAAGCAACTCGCGCAGCAGATGACTTCAAAAAGTTTCCTCGTGACCAAGTACTTGAGAGTGACTACGTATACCAACCACCTTTAGTACCTCATACTATTCGTAGCTATGAAGTGTCTCTTAACGCTAACAAGTGTCTTGCTTGTCATAGCTGGAAAAACGCAAAAGAAATGGGTGCAACTAAAGTGAGTGTAACTCACTACATGAACCGCGAAGATGCGGTACTTGCTGATGTTTCACCTCGTCGTTACTTCTGTCTACAGTGTCACGTACCTCAAGCTAATGCTAAACCGCTAGTTGAGAACGAGTTCAAACCTGTAGATTCACTGCGTTAATCGTAGCCGGACTGTAAGAGAGGCTATATATGATAAAATTACTTAAAGCGTTTTGGAAAAGACTCGCGACACCAAGTAAAGCAGCGGTAGGCGTTGTTTTGTTCTTGGGTTTCTCGGGTGGTCTTTTGTTCTGGGGTGCATTCAACACGGGTATGGAAGCAACCAATACGGAAGAGTTCTGTTCTGGTTGTCACGCACCTATCGTTGCTGAAATCCAAGAAACAATTCACTACTCTAACCGTTCTGGTGTTCGTGCTATCTGTTCAGACTGTCACGTACCTCATGAGTGGACAGATAAAATTGTTCGTAAGGTTCAGGCTTCTAAAGAGCTATACGCACACTTTATTGCGAAAACCATCAATACTGAAGAAAAGTTCAAAGCACGTCGTGCTCACTTAGCAGAACGCGAATGGGCTCGATTGAAAAAGAATGATTCACTTGAGTGTCGTAACTGTCACCAGTTCGATTACATGGACTTCTCAGAGCAGAGCCCTCGTAGTGCGAAACAACACTCGACAGCGCTAGCTTCTGGTGAAAAAACGTGTGTAGACTGTCACAAAGGTATCGCACACAAACTACCAGACATGCACGGCGTTGAAGGCTGGCAATAAGGAGCGATTGAATGAGTACTTTAGAGAACGTAATTTGGCACATCTTAGGTTACAGCGCTATGCCAGTTATCATTCTTGGTGGCTTTGCAGGTGTTGCAGCCGTATCTCTTTGGCTTTTATCTATGACTAAAGACAAAGAAATCGATTAGAAATCGAAGAGTACGTCAACTTTTATCAGCTAATTTTAATCCATTCTGATATGGGTTGACTCTAAAAAGCCACTGATTTCAGTGGCTTTTTTAATATCTAACGTTTTATCTTTTTATTAATAGGTGGCAACCTCCCTACCTCTCCTCTTTAGTCACATCCACAATACAAAGTACCTTTATACAGAGCCCTTTAGATAGACACTTCGATTAAAGAAGAGCTATTAGTAACGAACCAGTATTTTTCTTTACTACACCACTGCCACTTAACCGTTGTAAACAATATCGCTAAGATCGAAGCATAACTCGGTGACATTTCGGCCTTTTGTTTTTAATTTCATGTGTTTTGCTATTGATTTCACGTGTTTCATTATTAATTTCAGGTGTTTTGAGTAAATAAATCAACAATTTGACTAGATTCGTCGCGAAATTGGATTAGAATCACACTGTTTTTGACAACACTTAATTGAATTTAATGCAGTTCGACCTTAAAGACTCAGTAAAAATTTCCATAAACACATTGGTTGTGGGAATGTTTGTTACATCAATTCAGAAAAGTGAGCGTGTTTATTTATCTAACGCTGGACGCGTGTCTTCAAAAAAAGGAATTGATACATTAGTTAATAAAGGCATTAAGTATGTCTGGGTTGACAAGAAGCTCTCTGCTAAAGGTTGTAAATTTCATCCAGTTCCTGATGATGAAACGAGTGAGGAACAACAAAAGAGCAGTAAAAGTTCTCCAAGTAAATTGGTCTCTCGAGAAGTAAGGCAAAAAAATGCAGAGCGAATCATCCAAGAAGCGCGTGGTCTTGCTCAGAAAATTATTACGGCAACATTTGATTCGCATACGTTTGTTTCGGATGAACTGGATGGTTGGGCGGATGAGCTGATTGAATCAGCACTGATCAATTCAGATGCCTTGCAATGTGTTTCTGCATTACGTAAGAAAGATGCCTATTTGCTTGAACATTCCGTTAATGTCGCCACACTTTTGGTCACATTTGGCAAGCATTTGGGTTTTGGCAAAGACCGATTAAAGCCATTGGCTATTGGTGGGATTATTCATGATGTCGGTAAAGTGCATATCGATGATAATGTTTTGCACAAGCCTTCTCGTTTAACCGAGGAGGAATTCGCTCACATCAAGCAACACCAAGTATTTGCTAAACCTATCATCAAAAAAATCGAAGGCTTAAGTCAAATTAGCCGTGATGTATGTTTAATGCACCATGAAAAGTTAGATGGTACAGGTTACCCTAATGGATTGAGTGGCGAGCAAATTCCGCAGCACGGCCGAATGGCTTGTATCGTCGATATCTATGACGCATTGACGGCTGACCGTTGCTACAAACGTGGAATGAGCCCAGCGGAAGCGTTTAAAATAATGTTAGGTATGACACCTAATCACTTAGACCGGCAATTGGTGTACAAATTTATTAATTGCATTGGTATTTTCCCTATTGGGGCCATCGTTGAGCTGAGCAATGGCCATCTTGGAATTGTATGGTCATCGAATGATGATGCTCCTGTTGAGCCTGTCGTTAAGTGCTTCTATTCACGAAAGAATAAACGTTTCATTGACGTCAAGTATGTGGATTTAAAACACAGCTGGCATACGATTGTAAAAGCAATTTCTCCTACGAAGGCTGAAATTGATGTCACCCCTTTCTTTTAATAGAACCTGCTATTCGAGGGGGATGAGGTCAGCACTTTCCATGTATGGCCTGATTAGATAAAACGGACAAGTCTAGAAAGCCACTGATTTCAGTGGCTTTTATGTTTTCAGAAGTTCTTTCATAAACCCTTTACTAGCCCATATCCATATCCATATCCATATCCAATTTTAATCAATAACCAAACACTCATTTCACCTCCAATTTACTCGCTGTTAGGTATATCTATAGATAAATACCTTAGAGTAAGACAGCATGAACACACACCGCCCCCTATCCGCATTATTACTACTGGGTAGTCTGACCTATCTCACGGGTTGCGCTTCTCTATCACCAACGCCGCAAGCCAGTTTGAACAATACAACCCAGATTCCCGAGCAATGGGAAAGCTCTCAACGATACGTAAACACTACGATGTCAACACAATTGCTCTCGCTGTTCAACAATCAAGCTCTCGCCGATCTGGTTCAAGAAGCCCTCACCAATAACCACGACCTACATAAAACTGCACTTCGCTTGAAGCAAGCTGAACTATTAGCGGCTCAAAGTGATCAATACCTTCAACCTTCTTTAAATACAGACTTTCAAGCCTCTAGACAAAAAACAAGTCAGATTCAGAACAGTCACAAACTGTCTTTGAATTTAAGTTGGGAGTTTGATGTTTGGCGACGCTTAGCTGACACAGCAAGAGCAGCTAACGCGAAACAACAGGCAACACAACTTGACTATGTTTACGCACAAAACTCTCTCGCGGCTCGCGTAATAGAGACGTGGCTTGATGTTGCTTACAGAGCAAGAGTGATCGGAGTTGAACAACGCTGGCTACAAAGCCTTTCAAACACTGAGAATATTGTACTAGAGCAAGTGCTCGATGGGTTTAAAGAACAAGCAGACCTCGACACAGCTCGTGCTGCAACATCCAGAGTAAGAGCGAGTTTAGCGGCTAAAGAGCAAGATCAACTTATCGCAATCAGAGGGCTTAATACCTTGCGAGGTAAGAGCGACAACCAGCTTAACCGAATGATTTTCACGATCCCAGAAGTTGAAGCTCCGCCATTACGTCTTCCCGGAGAAATGATTGGATCACGTCCTGACCTCCTTGCCGCTTATCAGCAAGTGCTCGCCGCCGACAAAAGCGCGGCAGTTGCTTACAAAGATCTACTGCCTAAATTCACGCTGTCTGCCTCTGTTTATCGTAGCGGTTCAACACCAAACCAGCTTATCGACAATCCTTCCCTGTGGAACCTCGTTGGGGGGATCAGCGCACCTCTTCTTGACCAATCATCACTACAAACCCAAGCAAAAATAGCTCAGCTTCAAGCAGAAGAGAGCTTTGTTGATTACCAAAAGAAACTATTGGTTGCCATCAATGAGGTAGGAAATGCACTAGACAAAGAGTTCTACCTCAAACAACAAGAACAGCATTATCGAGATGCTTTTACATTCTCCAAGGCTAGTATGAAAAACTATCAAAACCTTTACCAGGAAGGAGCCAGTGACGTTTTGGCACTGCTTATCGCCCAACAATCTATTTACCAATCTAAAATCCAGTTGCTTAATACTCAGCGTAGTCGGCTCTCAAACAGAATTACCTTAGGGTTAGCATTAGGAATGGGGGTTTAAAATGAAACAGATACTTGTTACAGCTTTGGGCTTGCTCAGTATCATTGCCACCGCGATGTACATCATGAAGTCAATCCCCGAAGAAACAACGTTAGCGCTGGAAGCTCAGCCTCGACAATATATCAAAGTCACCACAGTCGACATTGCTGCCGGGGAACACCGCTCTACCATTGAAGGTTACGGTCAGGTAATTCCAGAAGAAACTTTAACGCTCACGAGTCAGGTTTCAGGAGTGATTCTTTCGAAAGCAAAAAAATTTCAACTAGGTGAACAAATCTCTAAAGGTGATCTGCTATTTCACATTGACGATTCCAGTTACCAAGTACTTCTGGCTAACGCAGAAAAGGAGCTAGCTAACGCACAACTTTCATTTTTCCAAGAACAACGCAAACATCAACGTGCTAAAAAAGAGTGGAAAACTTCAGGTATAGAAGAGGCACCGAGCCCCCTCGCTTTGCGAGAGCCTCAGTTTAAAGCAGCAAAGGCACGATTAAACGCCGCACAACAAGCAGTTAAAGATGCTAAGCAACAACTAAATGACACGAATATCCATGCTCCTTTTGATGCCATTGTCAGCCAAAGCAACGTCACCACAGGCAGTGTTGTTGCATCCGGAACCTCGTTGGGACAGATCAAATCCATAGAAACTGCTGAAGTACATCTTCAGCTCACAGAACGCGACTGGCAACAGCTCCCCTCCGATTTGAGTGCACTGTCGGTGACAATTCAGTCAGCATCTGATTTAGATTCAGGGCAACAATGGGCAGCACGGGCGAGTCACCTTTCACTGCTCGTGGAACAATCAACACGTATGCGTAACCTCATATTAAAAATAGACTCCCCTCTTCAACAGCCAGATCCTTTGCTGATCGGGAGCTTTGTTAGAGTTGTCATTCAAGGTAAGAGCCACTCAGATAGTTTTGTAGTTTCATCCTCTTCCATTACTGCAGACGGCAATATTTGGTACGTCAAAGAAGGTCAACTTCATCGTCACAAGACTCAATCACTGTTTCAAGATATCGATGCAATTGGTTTTGAACAGGGCAACCTAAATCAACACATCACTTTGGTTGTAAAGCCGTTGTCCAGCTACGTGGAGGGAATGCAAGTACTCTCGGATAGCCCTCAGACAGACGACACGGACAAACTCGCATTAAATCGGAGCCTCCCGACCCCTGCCTCTGGGGACAAATCACTTAAAGAGGTGAATGATGGACAATAACCTAAAAACTCATGGCGTTATCGCATGGTTTGTTCACAATCCTGTTGCTGCAAATCTTTTAATGGTTTTGATCATAGTCGCGGGTGGTTTTTCGGTTATCCAATCACGGGTAGAAAGCTTCCCCTCACTCCCCCCAACCAATATTACGGTAAGTGTCGAATATCAAAGTGGCTCAGCCCGCTCGGCTGAAGAAAGCATTGCGATAAAAATAGAAGATTCATTGTTAGGTGTAGAAGGCATCAAACAGATACACAGCAGTTCAAATAGTGACGGTGCAACGGTAACCATCACTAAGTCGAGTGGCTATTCACTCGACAAACTGCAACAAGATGTAAAAAGTGTGGTTGATGCTATTGGCGATTTACCTAGTGAAGCAAAAAAACCTGTGATCACGCGTCAAGCCGACCTTGAAGAGGTAGTTTCAATTAACCTGTTTGGTGACGTGCCTATCGGTGCATTACAGCGTTATTTAGACGAGTTACGACACAAGCTCCTAAACTCTCCTTTGATACAAAAGGTTGATTACATTGGCCGAAAATCTCAGCAGGTCTCGATTGAAATTGACGAGGCAAAATTGCAAGCTTTCAGTCTCACGATGGAGCAAATTGTCAGCCAAATTAGAGCAGAATCATTAACCCAAACGGCCGGCCAGCTCAAAGGTTCTCAAGGGACGTTAGTTCTTAAAGCGGACCAGCAACACCGAAGCGCGAAAGAGTTCGCTTCGCTGCCAATTAAACGCACAGCAACAGGGCAAACCATACTCTTGTCCGACGTGGCACATATTGAATTAGGATTTGACGACGACGGCATCATTACTCGTTATAACGGCCATCCATCAGTAGGATTAAAGGTGAAAATGTATGGTCAATCAAACATCAACCAGCTAGCCCAAGAGACCAAATCCATCGTTGATGCTTACCAATTGACTCTGCCGAACGGTATCCACCTGACCCAATGGAATGATCAAAGTGAGCCGATTAAAAACCGTTTATCTTTGCTACTTAAGAACAGTGCTCAAGGTATCGCTCTCGTTGTTATTTTACTGGCTCTGCTCTTAAACATACGTGTGGCTTTTTGGGTTGCCGTTGGCCTACCTGTTACGTTTGCCGGTGCAATGGTCCTTATGGGAGATTCTTTCTTTGGACTCACCCTTAATGAATTAACCACCTTTGGCTTCATCATGGCCCTCGGAATTGTCGTTGAGTCGACCATCGCTGGTGCGCAAAAAGTGGCAACACCAACCACATTTGGTGTGTTGACGACCATCGTCGCTTTTATGTCTCTCAGCTTAATCGAAGGGGAACTCGGTAAGATCTTTGCGCAATTTGCCATGGCTGCAACTTTCTGCCTGATTTTCTCACTCATTGAGTCCAAATTAATTCTCCCAGCTCACCTTGCCCGAGTCAAAATGGAACCGACTTCAGCATGGGGTATTCCTGCCGTATGGCACTATATTCAACAGCGTGTTCTACGTGGTTTCAAATACATCACTTGGCATCTCTACAAACCCTGTTTACAACTGGCTATACGCTACCGTTATGCTGTAATTTGTGGCTTTTTTTCCCTGTGTATTCTAGTTGGCGGTTCGCTAATAACTGGCAAACTTAAGTCGGTATTTTTCCCAGAGATTTCTACTAACTTCATCACGATCGAGCTCGCATTCGAAGATGATACTGGCTACGGATTAGTACAACGTGAAACACTTAAAGTTGAACAAATGGCGGCATCATTGAATGATTCGTTGGTGAAGCAATATGCGCTGTCTGTACCACCAATCCAAAGTGTATTGGTAGAAACCACCAATAACAGTTCGCAAATCATTGTTGGCCTTTCGATCAACACTGAACGCCCAATCAGCGCGGGTGCAATCGCTAAAGAATGGCAATCCATGGTCCCAACACTTGAAGGCATAGACAGCGCCAATTTCTTAGCCGATATGATCAGCGATAAAGCAATAAGTATAGAATTAAGAAGTCAAAATGAAGCAACGATCAGCAACGCAACTCGCGAACTGACTGATCATCTCAATAATGTACAAGGTGTGCATGGAATAAAAAGTAGCCTCGCGAATACACAAGCCCAAGTTGATATTAAAGTTAACGATATGGGGTTAACGATGGGGCTTACTACATCGAATCTCTTACAGCAACTCAACATGGCCTATCAAGGTTATGAAGTGCAGCAATTTCAAGAAGATTCGCATGAAATAAAGGTCAAAATTCAGTACCCTCAGGCGAAAAGACAAACACTGGATAATCTCAAATACGCACAAATTCGCTTGAGCAATGGTAAGTTAGTACCACTCAATGCGGTAGCCAATATATCGACTCGATATGTGTCCAAAAATATTGAACGAATGAATCGTAACAGAGTCAACGTGATAACAGCTGATGTTGATAAAACGATCGCTTCTCCAGAAGAGATCATTGATAAGCTAGATAGCGACCTGTTTAAAAGATTACAGAATAAGTATCGTGACCTAAACATTGTCCTTTCTGGACAGCAACAAGAGCAGGAACAAATATCAAATTCACTGTATAGCGTGTTTGCTATCGCTCTTATCGGCATCTACGCATTGCTTGCAATACCACTCAATTCATATTTCCAGCCACTGCTGATCATGTGCACAATTCCATTTGGTATTGTGGGTGCCTTGATGGGACACTTAATCCAAGGGATACCCATCAGTATACTTTCTCTGTTTGGAATGCTTGCATTAACCGGGGTCGTCGTGAATGATAGCCTCTTACTTATCTCACGCTTTAATACCAAGATAATGAGTGGTAATACCGTATACGAGGCGTTAATTGAATCAGGAACAGGACGCTTAAGGGCTATTGTGCTGACTTCTGCAACCACGTATTTTGGCTTAGTGCCTTTACTGTCAGAAACCTCTCCTCAAGCTCAGTTTTTAATACCAGCAGCTACGTCAATGGGGTATGGAATCTTATTCGCAACGGTAATAACACTTCTTTTGGTACCCGTATTGCTAATGGTTCAGCAAGATATCAAGCAGCTGTTTCACAACATAACCACCCAACGATCCGCTTCTTTTACTGGGGTTAAGAAAAATGAAATCTAACTTATCTATCAACGTGTTATTAGTTGAAGATGACAAGGAGCTCGCCGCTTCAGTTGCAGAGTTTCTCGAATTTGAAAACATCAAATGCGATCATGCTTACAATGGGTTAAGCGGTTTTACACTCGCAAAACAAAACTACTATGACGTTATTCTTCTTGACCTAATGTTACCCAAAATAGATGGTTTTACTGTCTGTGAAAGACTTCGAGACGACGGTGACGATACGCCTATTTTGATGCTGACGGCAAAAGATACGCTGCAAGACAAAGAAGCTGGCTTCAATGCAGGCACCGATGACTACTTAATCAAGCCATTTGCAATGAAAGAGCTCGCCTTACGTATCAAGGCGCTCTCTAAGCGAAGAAGTAGCCAACAAAAAAGGTTAGTACAAGGTGACTTAGTCTATGACCTAGAAAGCCAGCAAGTATCAAGTTCAGAGCAAGTCTTGGACTTAAATCGACTCAACCTAATGCTTTTAGAACTCCTCATGCGCCGAAGTCCACAAGTGGTTACTCGTAGAGAAATAGAGGAGTGTTTATGGCCAAATGACGCACCAGAAAGTAACAACATAAAAGTGCAGGTTTATCAACTGAGACAAAAAATCGATAAGCCTTTTGAATCTAAGTTGATTGAAACCGTCGTTGGCCAAGGTCTGAGGATCAAAGGGTAACTATGAGCATGAAAAAGAGCTTCCCAATACGGGGTCACCTTACTACCTTTTTCTTGGGCTTGTCACTTCTGACAGCCTTACTATTCGGAGAACTTTTAATCCGTCACTTTGAATATGGAATAGAAGATTCAGTAAAAATGCGACTCGCCAGTGAATGGTTGAGCTTTAACGAAGTACGCCTTATAAATCCAGAAGCCAAACTACCTAAATCTTACGTAGTGTCATTTTATTATGACCAATTGCCTAACATAAAGGTCGATGGTAAAGACGTACTTCGGGATGTGACATTTGTTAATGATGAGTTCACTGTCGTCTTCGTTGATGAAACGGTTACCAACGACATCAAGAAAGAGGCTGTCTTTGGTGTCTACCGTTTTGCTCTCGAAGACGGACGATTGGTATTCGGAGTCGCTCGGTACGACTACCGCCTAATTGGCGACACAATAGATGTGTGGTTCGATCATCGCTTCAACCTTATTATCTATATTGCTCTTGGCTATATATTTTTTATTGTATTAGCGCTTTGGCTCTACAGTTACCGAGTAGGAAAAAAAACCGAACAACTCGTCGAATGGTCAGAAAGCGCGTCCAACGACCTATTGGCGAACCCCGCTCCCAACTTTAAATTCAGTGAATACAATCGAGTTGCGCTTTATCTAGAAAAGGCACTCAGTAAGAATGCGCATTTGGTAGAAAGAGAACAACGTTTTCTATCTCATGCTAGTCACGAATTGAGAACGCCTATTGCAATCATACGAGCAAATATGGAGATCTTAGAGCGCATCTCCCTGCCCTCAGATTTACAGCGCCCGATCAATCGTATCGACCGCGCGAGCAGCAACATGCAGCAAATTACCGAAACAATGCTCTGGCTAGTCCGAAAGAGTGAAACGCCACCGAATCAGAGCTTAGTTTCGGTCGTCGCTTTATTAGATAATTTGATAGAAGAGTTGGAGTATTTAATTCAAGGTGAAGAGATCGACATCATCCGCAATTACCTTCATGCCCCAACAGTGGAACTTCCAGAGACTCCAATCAAAATTGTCGTTGGTAACCTCATTCGTAACGCTTTCCAATACACACATAGCGGCACTATCCATATCTATTTCGAAGAAAACAGCATAGTCATCAAGAATATAAACACACAGGAACTTGATCTGCCATTTCAAGATAGCTTTGGCCTTGGGCAGGATTTAACCGAGAAAATATGTAAGAAGCTAGGATGGCACCTTGAAGCAGAGGAAATAGAGGGAGGCTTGTTGGCTCGGCTTCATTTGCCGGTCGAAGAAAAATCAAATACCAATACTTAACTTCGTTTAAGTTGAATGACCAAGCTTCATGGCGGTCCGACCGGACATTTTGGGTCGCCATTGACTGAATTTAAGCTTCATCACTCATATTCAGTCGCAGCCTCTAGCCGAAAAAGTAAACAGTAAAAAGGGCTAACAAATATGCTAGCCCTCAACTCATCGTGATTAAGTAGTCAATTACTTAAAAGTGATAGCTAACACCAACACTCATCAAATATCCGCTGGTATCATAGAATGCGATATTGGAATTGTTACTAGAATAACCCGCTAATGCGTTGAATCCCCAGTCTTGCCAACCCATAACGTCCATATATTCATAGCCAAGCGTTGCGCTATATCCATTGTCTTCACGTGTTTTCTTGAATACTGGATTGGATGCATCATATGAGCGGTGGCTGTAATCTGCATTGACCGAGAATGCATGATCATCCACCATCATTATGTAGGTCAACGAGCCAGAGTAATAAGAGAAAGAAACTGCTTCACCGTCTGCAAGATGTTTTTGATAAGACAACGATGGTTCGATAAAAGAGCTCCCACTAACAGGCATCTCCATAGATAGGCTTGCATAATAGCCTTTAGCGTCACGTTGGAGTACACCTGTTGGCACTCCTAGGTGAACGCCCGATTTGTCATTTTTAATGTCTTGCTTGTAGACAGCGAAATCACCCGATAAACCAATATCTAATAAGTTGTCGAGTTGTACACGAAAGGTATCACCAGAGATATCGGTTTTAGTCCTCGCAGTATTGGCTATGAACGGGTCTTCCCATACTTCACCATTTGCGATTGTTGGAAGGTAAGAGAACGATACAACCGATTCATTGCCATATTCCAGTGCGTAGCCAAATTCAAAAGCAAAAACACCTTCAATGATATCGCCACGCGAGGTCCCCATAAAGACCTGCTGGTCGCTATCTGAACCAAACGTGTAGCGCAACTGTCCCAGTGGTACAACAAGCGCACTCGAATCCGATTCTCCCTTGCTGTTCAAGCTGCCTTTTTTTACAGCCTCTGAGTCATCGGTTTCACTACCAAAGCCGACCAATACTCCAACTTCGCCTCCCCAGCCTGGTTCATCAAGTTCAGCCAATACATTTGCACTAAACAAAACCCCTAGAGTCATTAACATGCGGTAATTCATCGCTACTTCTCCTTATGAAAGTAGCGAATAGTTTGCCAACTCGAAGGTAAATTTAGGGTGAATAGAGATATTTCATAGTGGGAGCATACTGACGGCATATGCAACAACTCTAGACGGCCGTTTTTTTTTACGACGATTTGTATTGTTACACCTCAAGTGGTATTCGGCGTTTGGGTATTGAGGCGCTTGATAAGTGCACCTCTGATATAAGTGGCTAATACCCTAGTAGAAATAGGTATCAACCACTCACGTTAAACAAGCTAAGCGTCGCTTTTCGGAGCCTGTACATCAACGACTTCTTTATCGACGATAGGAAGTACCTGTTTTACATAGTTACCCGGAGCCTTGCCAATCACAGGGTGTAGCTCGGAACCTTGATTGAAAGGTTCGACTTTCTCGTCAGCTTCAAAGCCTTGTAACCATTGATCCCAGTGTATCCACCATGAGCCTTCGTTGTGACTTGCGTTGTTTAGCCATTCGTCAGCAGAGTCATCTAAGTTGTCGTTCAACCAGTAGCCGTATTTCTTTTTCTCTGGATGGTTAACAATGCCTGCGATATGACCAGACTCGCCCAGAACAAACGTCTTGTTGCCACCAGTGTTCAATGCACCACGGTAAGTCCCCTGCCACAACGCGATATGGTCTTCTTTGGTCGAGATGAAGTAGCTTGGTATCTTAATTTTATTCAAATCAATCCATACGCCGCCCACTTTCACGCCTTTGTCTTGAACCAGTTTGTTTTCAAGATAAAGCTCTCGCAGCAAGAAGTTATGGCATTTAGACGCCACGTTAGTGCTATCACTGTTCCAGTACAGAAGATCAAACTCCATCGGGCTACTGCCTTTGAGGTAGTTATCAATATAGTAGTTCCAGTATAAGCTGTTCTCTCGAAGCAAACTGAACGTCACGCTCAACGAACGACCATCCATATAGCCCTTGCCATCGTTCTGCTTCTCAATAGCATTGATGATTGTCTCATTGATGTACGCGCCCACCTCACCCGGCTGCGAGAAATCCAACAAGGTGGTAAAAAAGGTCGCTGTTTTGATGCGCTTTTTCATGCGCTTCGCAGCGTAGTAAGCCACCGTCGAAGCCAACACCGTACCGCCAATACAGTAACCCGCCGCGTTGATTTGCTCTTTACCTGTGATGTCTTCAATCGCAGCAACGGCTTTAACCACGCCTTCCGTGACATAGTCACCAAACTCAGTGTCCCTCTGCGCTTCACCTGGGTTGCGCCAAGACATCATGAATACACTATGTCCTTGCTCAAGTAACCAGCGCACCATCGAGCTCTTCTCACGAAGGTCAAGAATGTAGTACTTATTGATGAACGGCGGAACGATCAACAAAGGCGTCGCGTTAACCTGCGGTGTCTTTGGATGATACTGAATCAGCTCAAACAGCTCGTTTTGAAAAACAACATCACCTTCCGTGTTCGCAACATCTACACCCAATCGGAAAGCGTTGTTGTTGGTCATGCGGATCTTGAGTATATCGGCGCTTGCTTCAACGTCTGCTTGTAACTGCTCTAACCCATCAAGCAGGTTTTCACCATTTCGCTCAAGCGTCAGTTTCATCAACTCTGGGTTAGTCGCAATGAAATTGCTTGGAGAGAGAGCATTGATTGCCTGACGTGAAAAGAACGCCACACGCTCTTTGGTTTTCTCGTCGATGCCTTCGATAGAATTGATGGTGTCGATGTAGCTTTTACTGAATAACAAATAGGATTGCTTGATGAAGCTATAGAAAGGGTCATTCTTCCATGCATCATCGATAAAGCGCTTATCACTGCGATCTTCTGAGATGACACTTTCAGTGTTGCCCATCAGTGCTGCGTTTTGCCAGATTTGCAGTTGCTGTTCCCACCATTGAGATTGCAGCTGAAGCAGGACGGCGGGTTGGTTGGCGGCTTGCTCGAAGATTTTTGATGCATCATCGAAATTCAATTCTTGCATCGCTTGATTTAGGGGAGATTGCGCGGCTTCCTTGTTTTGTTCAAAGTTATCCCACCATTGCTGGTTTGTTTGTTGAAGTTTAACAAGGTAGTCCGAAAAGAAGTGTTGAAACATAACATGACTCCAATAATCGGAAAATCGCCACCAAGCCGCACAGGCCAACCTGTACTAACTCGATGGCGACTAGTTTTATGCAGGTGTAACTGTTTTCAAGTTTTCAGTTGTTAGTGTTTCAACATCGTCTTTGAATTCTTTGGCAGCCGCTTGCAGTTTCGAACTGTCACTCATCATTTGCTGAGACAGTTGAGTTAATGCCGTGAGTTGTTGACTATTGAAAGCGGTCAGGCTGTTTACGTCTTTGATTTCGCTTACTGCCTTCATTTGAGAAAGACCCATATCCGTATAAGTCTGCATCGCATTCATTTGCAGTTCTGTCATCGTTTGAATGTTCTTAGCAACCAACTTGTTGAACTTTAAGTACGGTTCAAATTGCTTTTCTGTTTGGTCAGTAATTGTTTTGAAAATATCCGTGTACATAAGTAACTCCTGATGAATACATAGTTTAATAAATTTGTATAATCATCGTTTCAGCCAACATTCATCTATGAGCTCGCGATGCTTTGAAAAGCTGATCCGATGTTTTTAAGCTTGCTACCGATACCTTAGGCTCTAACCTTCAATACCTTTTAGCAAAACAGCGGTTCCCATCCCTCCACCCACACAGAGCGAAGCAACGCCATAAGTCGTTTTCTGTTCAAGCATTTCATGGATGAGTGAAACAATAATTCGATTGCCAGACGCACCTAGAGGGTGACCAAGCGCGATTGCACCACCATTCACATTGACCTTTGGCTTGAACGCATCAAGCGGTAAATCATGCTGCTCTGACAATTGGTACATTACGCCAAGAGCTTGTGCTGCAAACGCTTCATTCAATTCAAACAAATCTATTTCTTCGAGGGTGAGATTCGCTTTATCAAGCGCTTTAGATACCGCTTCTACTGGGCCTAACCCCATAATTTTGGGATCTAAACCAGATTGCGCGTAGCTGCTCAGCTCTACCAGTGGTGTCAGGCCGTATTTCACGACCGCCGATTCAGACGCTAAGATGATTGCACTTGCGCCATCATTGATGCCCGAAGCGTTACCTGCCGTAACAGACCCTTCACGGTCAAAGGCTGGGCGAAGCTTTTGCAGAGCTTCGAATGTCGCGTCTGACTTCGGATACTCATCGGTATCAAAAATGACGGTTTGTCTGCGCTGCTTAACTTCTACAGGCACGATTTGCTCGTTAAACTTACCCGCTTCAATCGCTGCGACGGCTTTCTGTTGGCTTTCTAGGGCATAGTTATCTTGAGCTAGGCGCGAAATATTTAACGTGTTGGCGATATTTTCAGCCGTCATGCCCATGTGGTAGTGATTAAACGCATCGGTTAAGCCATCACCCACCAATAAGTCTTTCATTGAGATATCACCCATTTTGTGACCATTACGAACGCTCGCTGGTACCACAAACGGAATTTGGGACATCACTTCAACGCCAGCAGCAATAACCACTTCAGCATCTTGTGCTTTGATGTGCGCCGCTGCGTCCATCACTGATTTCATACCGCTGCCGCAAATCATGTTCACGCCGTATGCTGGCGTTTCCTCAGGAAGCCCCGCATAAATGGAAGCCTGACGAGCAACCCCCATGCCTTGACCTGCCGAAATCACATTGCCGACGATCACTTCATCAATCGCATCTAACGAAAGATCGACAGACTCAAGTGCGCCTTTGATCGCAACGCCAGCTAACTCACCCGCAGATACGTTTTTTAGCGACCCAGTAAATGCACCAATAGGAGTGCGCTTGGCCGCAACAATAAATACTTTTTCCATCATTCCAATCCCTTCAGTTTCGCCAATTAGTGCATGTACAAGCCGCCATTCACTGACAATGTTTCGCCTGTAATGTACGCCCCAGACTCACTCGCTAAAAAGCCCACTGCGTCTGCAATTTCAACAGGCGTCGCTAAACGTTTCATTGGGATTTGATTCTTTATAGAATCAAGGACTTCAGGTTTCATTTGTTCAACCATAGGCGTGCCTGTGTAACCAGGGGCAACAACATTTACCGTCACACCGCTTCTAGCCCCCTCTGCTGCCAAGGCTTTTGAAAAACCAATCATTCCAGCTTTAGCCGCCGAGTAGTTAGTTTGCCCGAATTGACCTTTAAGACCATTGACGGAAGAGATGTTGATGACTCGGCAGTTACCCTTTTCACACATAGGAGCGAACAGAGGTTGAGTCACGTTGAAAAGGCTGTTTAAGTTCGTTTCAATCACGTCTTTCCATGCTTCGGCATCCATCTTCTTAAAAACACTGTCACGCGTTATACCCGCATTGTTGACCAACACATCCACCGTTCCTTCTTCTTCCAACAACTTGCTTAAACTCAGCGCACACTCTCCCGTATTGGTGACATCTAATTCAAACAATCTCACTTGATCTTCAGTAAATTGTTTTTCATTAAACCATTCCAATGCGCATTGGTAATTCCCAGTAAAATAAGTCGCGATAACACGATAGCCGTCTGCAACTAATTTAGAGGAAATTGCTGAGCCGATACCGCCTTTTGATCCTGTAATTAAAGCAAGCTTTTTCATTAATGGTTCCATCCCTTACAAGCAATTAAATAACAATGATGTTAATAAGATAATGTCTTAGTTGATAATTAAAATTTACGTTTTGCTTTAATTAAACCCTACAACTCAAAATCAAAAAGTATTATTACAAACCGAAAATAATTTGGGATTATGATTAAAAACGTGACTTGCCTTACAGTTCTAGTGAAATGTTACACATATGTAAATTACCGTAAGGCACTGAAATAAATAAGCTTTACTTAATTTCGACTTTATCAGCAAGCAGGTAAGCCTTTGTTAATTAGAGATAAACCAACACTTCCTAGCTTGTTTCAAGAAGAATGCAATGTGGGAATTCGAAATGATTGATCATGAGAATAATAGTAAAGATCTTATTACCCATTAATAAATATTTAATGATGGTTGTATATAAGATTCAATATTAATTACAGGGTAAATAGAAAAAGCCAGCATTATAGATAGCATAAAAAAGCCCACTCAATCTATGAGTAGGCTTTAGTTAATATCTTGGAAAAATAGAGTTAATTAAAAGTCAGTGACGAATACCCACATTAAATAGGAATCGGCTCCTACTTCGTGAATGTTTCATTAGTATTTACATCTAGATAAATTTTGTTTTCAAGAGACAACCCACCACAATAAATAAAATAAACGTCTCGGTTGCTGTATTTAACTGATTTAACCCAACCGCCTAACTCTTCAAAATCACTTGGGTCGCACTCCCCTTCAGAGATAAGTTTAGCTACCGTGTTGCGGAACTTCTCTTGATGGAGCTTCAGATCATCGGATTTAGATAAGTATGAATCTAGTATCTCTCTGTTTTCTTGCTCAGAGATAATCACTTCATCACTAGATAGCCCAGACATTGAAATCCATTCCGCCGTCTGTGGTCCGCCTTCCTTTAAAACAATATAGTCAGAGATACGAGCCCATTCGCCTTGCTTCTCTAGTAGTTCGACCTTTTCACCCTTATAAAGATAGTCGGTTATCAAAGCATCAATTTCGGGCTGCTCGACTACTTTTAGTTTTCTATCTAAAACGTAGAACTCAGTCTGTTCTGGCTCAGGCTGAGTAGTAGTGAGGGATGCAGGGTCAGATTCAGATTGCGCCGCGACTTCAACAGCCGGCGCTTCCTCTTTCTCTGGCGGAGTGGGGTCTTTTTTCATGACGAAGAAATAGTATGCAGCCCCTCCTCCGCCCAATATTAATAACACAAGTAAAGCGATCAGCGCTTTTTTCATCAAATCCACCAGCTCTTCCGTTTTAGGTATGTTTCAAGTGTACATCAACTCATGTTGCTGCTCATCTATACTCTTAATAGAGAGCGAGTTAAGTAGAGGTAAATCATGAATTTTTTGGTGAAGGTTGTCATTATAAGTGTACCTCTGAGTGCCGATATCGCGTTAGCAGACCATTGTGACCGTGAAAACTGGCAAACACTGTTAGATCGCCAGTTATCATTTGAAGAACGCTATAATCAATACACCAAAGAATTTAACCAAGTTCTCTCGACCTATGAATCACAAACGTTGCTATCTAAACATTTCAACGAAAAGCAGATCATTGGGCTTTGGGCAAAGTACGAACAAAGATTTAATGTGCAGCTCAATAGTCATATGCATACCGCTTATGATGTCTCTGAGGTTCTATTAAAACAAGCGTATATTGTGTCTACAGAACTAGATGGAGCGGAGTCTCTAACGCATTCGTGGCAAACCATAGCTAAACACTGCGCTAAAGCAAGACTACCGCGTCAAACAGAAAGTGCACAGGTACATGTACAAAGCTCACAATCACTCTCGCAAGATCTTCATACACTCAGTAAAAAATTTCGTCAGCTCTCTTCAAAATACCGTAAAGAAGCGACGATGATTGACGAAGCTCGCCACACAAACCAACCGATAAACGATGTACAAAACTAAAATGATTACTCACTTGCTTAACTTGATTATCCCAATAATCATAGTTCGAACAAACCAACACATTCAGAAATACAATCAATCAAAGCTTTATCAATAAGTTGTAAAACTAATGTGGTAACTATCAACAATGACGTTCAATTTCCGACCAATGCAAGCGACTATGTGAGATATTCATCACAAAATAGATTTACAAACGCCAGAAAATTGTTATCATGATTATTCATATAACTTAATAACAAGAAATATTTTGGCTAGGTAATATGCAAAAAACTATGGCTTTCAACTGCTTGAGTAACACGGAAGGGACTGCAGAGATAAGAGGTAAACTTTTATCTGTCGCTAAACACATGGAAGAGTTCGGTTCAGTAAGTGAGCTAGAGCTATGTAAGATATTTGGAGAGACGATTTGGAATGACGGTGTGGATTATCATTCACATGCTTTTTCATTCAGAATCAACGCTCAAACCGGGGATTGTTCAATCTCTAACTTTAAGTATCACTAAGTTTTGCACCTATCATATACGGAGTACCTTTCACGAGGTGCTCCGTTTTTTATTGTTGCGTATCCGCATTCGTCAGATAGCCGTTAATGCGACCGTACTTCCTATTAGTCATAAAATCATTTCGTTTTCAGCTCATGTCATCGGGCAGCGTGTCACCTACCTACGGCTTAGTCGGTATAAACTGTTAGTTCGTATAGCCCGTTTGTTCGTATAAACCGTTAGCTCGCATAAACAGTCAGTCCGTATAAACCGGAAGTGGCGCATTGCCTTTCACTTGCCTAATCGCAAGATGGGTATGTATGTCTTTTACGTTGGAGAGTCGCTGTAGCTTTCTGGTAAATGCTTCGTAAGCCATCAAGTTAGGGCTGACAACTTCTAACAAGTAATCATAAGCCCCAGATACAACGTGGCAGCTGATAACCTCTTCCATCTCGACAACCGCACTTTCAAATTTATCAATCGACACTTCTTGGTGGTTGTTCAAGCTCACCTCAACAAACACGCTCATTGCGATGCCGACCTGTTCCCGTGACAGGCTCACACGGTAACCATCAATAATCCCTTTTTCTTCCAGTCTTTTGATGCGCCTCGCGCACGGTGAAGCCGATAAGCCAACTTCATCAGCTAACTCAGCGGTGGTTAGCCTGCCGTCTTTCTGAAGCAACTCAAGAAGATGTCTATCAATCCTATCCATAGCAAATACCAATTATTAGTTAAATTCGTTAACAATTAGCAAAATATTAGCAGAAATCATCAACTACAACTCAAGTTAGAACAAAACTTGCCAACCTATGGCACAGCAAGTACCCCATAATTAATCATCATTCACTTTCCTTGTTTATTATGAAGCTTGGCTATTTATCTATTACTGTCACTCTGCTCATCTGGGCGAGCTTTTTCCTTTCTCTTAAAGGCGGCGCAAATTCAGATTTAACACCTGCAGACATCGCACTGACTCGATTCCTCATACCAGCATTGGCGTTATTACCTTTGGTGTGGAAAGCACGTAGCACGATCGCTGCTGTCCCGAATCGATACTTGGCCGGTATGTTTGTGGGGTGCGGGTTACCTTATTTACTCGTTGCAGGAACAGCCATGCAGTTCGTTCCGGTATCACACGGGAGTGCTTTAGTTCCGGGAACGCTTCCTCTATTCGTAACAGGGATCGCGGTACTCTTTTTTAAGCAGCCGCTTAGCCGACACCGTGTCGTTGGTTTAGGTCTGGTTTCGCTTGGGATATTGTTGTTTCTGGGAAGTAGCTTAAGCAGCTTCAACTTTGAATATACCAAAGGTCACGTGTTGTTTTTGTGTGGCAGCTTGATGTGGGCGACGTTTACCATCTCAGCACGTGTTGCCAATCTTAATGCGCTTGTCAGTGCAGGTTTTATTTCATTCTGTTCCACCTTGCTGTTGCTGATCCTTATCTTTACAGGAACCCTCCCTAGCCATTTAGTGGATACACCAATTGCTCAATGGCCAGTTACAGAGCTTGCCGTGCATTCTGCGGTGCAAGGCGTAGGTGCAGGCTTAATAGCAGCATTCACTTATCTATATGCAGTCAATACACTAGGAGCAGAACGCTCAGCCGCTTTTGGTAGTGCAACACCTGCTGTTGCAACCTTGTTGGCGATCCCACTGTTCAACGAAATTCCGGATACGATGACTTGGTTAGCGCTTGGTTCGATTTGCATCGGCAGCCTGGTTGCGAGCAACATTTTCATGAGGCATGACAGGTCTATGCAGTATCAACCCCCAAGCCATAGCAAAGCCTGATACTACGTTCAAACCTGCCAGTCTAAGCCGTGATTTTAAGGCTTGTAGTACACAGATAAGTCTACAAATGTAGGCTTATCCAAAATCTACTTTTTCTAAGTCCGCTTCTCCATTAAACTGTCCGACCTTTTTGCTCATCTAAGAGAACACCATGCAACGCGATTACACTTTAACTTGCTTAAACAACATGCCTCGTGAAGAACTAGAAGAATTTAGTTTAAGAATGATTCATCGCCTTGTCCCTGAAGATGCAATGACGGAACTGTTTACGTTCGAACAGGAAGAAGTGACCAATGACGAGCGTATGCAATCAGCAAAATTTGATGCGATGTTGCGAATGACAGCAATCGCGCTGAGTGAAGTGAATCTTGCGTTTAGTGAGTCGGATAACTCACAACAAAACATCGAGCGCATGACTCGACTATTGCTTTGGCACTTCTATGCAATGTCGTTCAACCTTGAGCAAGCGATCAGCCTTGAAACTCACTGTGACAAAGTCGAGAAGATTTTGTCGAAAGCACCGACAGAAGCATTTGGTTGGGTTAAAGAGCTCACAGAGTTGCTGCACTTCTATGCAAAAGTGAACGAAGAAAACGACGCTAAGTAAAGAGCACTAAGTCACGGGACGAATTGAAAAAGCGCATATTTCCAATTCTGCTTCAAACACTCCAACTAGTTGCTCGCTCCCCCTTGGACAAGTCGTACAGGTTCTAAATCGAAGAAACCTACAACACTCGAAACCCGAGGTCTGGTGTTGAGCTGACCTGTCTCGTCCTAAAATACGTTGACAGTTTTTCTACTAAGCCAACAGCGTCAGCT